>DATLEI010000037.1:0-31092 GCA_035525375.1 Acidimicrobiales bacterium | reverse complement strand
GCCATCCGGTGGCGCGCCGGCGCCGGCTCCGGCTCCTGCACCAGCTCCCCACCCGCCGTCCTCGGGTGGCGCGCCGGCGCCGTCCGGTGGCGGCGCGCCGGCACCCGCTCCCGCGCCGGCGCCATCGGGATCTGTACCGGGCGCGCCGGCACCGACACCCGCGACACCCGTGCCGGGGGCGCCAGGGTCAGCGCCCGCGCCGACCCCGTCCGACGTTGCCGCCGCGGGCACGATCTGGGCTGTCCCGTCGCCGGGGGGCACCACGCTGGTGCCGGCGCGAAATCGCCGTTACCGCGGTGAGGTGGAGGTCACGGCGTCAGGACCTGGTGGCAACCTGCGCATCGTCAACCGGGTCGATGTCGAGGACTACCTGCGAGGGATGGGTGAGGTTCGCGATCCGTCGTGGCCCGCGCCGTCGTTGCAGACCCAAACGATCGCCGCTCGCACCTACGCGCTGCGGGCCGTGCAAGCCGGCGGCGAGATATGCGACTACGACCGATGCCAGGTGTACATCGGCCAGACGGTCGAGTACCCGGAGATGGACAAGGCGGTCGCCGACACTCGGGGGCAGGTTCTCGAATTCAACGGCGCGCTGGCCACGACCGTCTACTCCGCCAACGCGGGTGGAAACACGGCGACGCCGCAGGAAGGGTGGGGTAACGGCGCGACCGGGGAACCCTATTTGCGCTCCGCTCCCTATCCGACGAGCGATCCAATGCCGTGGACGGTCGAGATCGGCTTTGCCGACCTCGGCGCGCGCTTTGGTTACCCCGGCACCGTGACCGGCGCGCGAGTCTCCAATGCCGGCCCCTCAGGGCGCGCCGTAGACGTGACACTCGCGGGCAATGCGGGAGACAAGACGGTCGATGGGCTCACCTTCGCTTCGAAACTGAGTCTGCGTTCGAACCTGTTCTCGTTCCGTATTGCACAGGTCGACACGGTGCCGCCTCCGCCCCCCGAGGGAAACGCTTTGATGCAAGAGCTGCCCGGCGGTGGTAGCCGTACTCTTCTCGAGACTCCCCCGGTGCCGATGCGCACGTCAATCGCCCGCGTCGCAGTGACGCTGCCGCCTGCGGACCAGATCGGTGTGGCTGGCCTGGTCGGGCTCGCCGTACTGCTGGGTGGCTCTGGGGTCTACGCCCGTCGCCAATCCCGGCGCGCCGCCCATCGAGGCCTCTTCAACTGGAGCCGCACCACGCTGGCGGATTCCTCTTGACAGACGCGTTCTAGTGGGGCACTCTATCGAGAGCTGATACATCGAGTCCCGATAGAGTGACGAAAGGGAGGCACAGTGCAGCAGGGCCAGCCCAGCGCTTTCCCCCCTCTTCCGTCCGCCACACTGCACATACTCGTCGCCCTCGCCAGCGGTGAGAAGCACGGTTACGCCATCATGCGCGACGTCGAGGTATTGAGCGACGGGGCCGTTCGCATGGGGCCTGGCACCCTCTATGGATCCATCAAACGGATGCTGGCTGACGGGCTCATCGAAGAAACAGAAGAACGTCCCGATCCCGACCTCGACGACCAGCGCCGGCGCTACTACATGCTCACCGGGCTCGGTGAACGAGTTCGTGTCGCCGAGTTGCAGCGGCTCGAGGCGCTGGTCCGTCGGGCTGGTTCGCCCGACTGGGCGCGTCGGCGTGTCCCGCGGCTCGGTGAGGCGTGAGATGGCGTCGACCCGTTCCGCCACGCGACAACAGGCGATGTACCGAGCGCTCCTGGTCCTGTATCCGAGGTCGTTCCGCCGGGATTACTCCGAGCCGATGGCCCAGTTGTTCGGTGACCAATTGGGTCACGCGGGCTGGCGCGTTTGGTTACGCGCCGTTCCCGACCTCACCCGTACCGTCCCAACCGAGAGAATCGAGGAGATCATGGCTCGTCTAGGAACCGGCGCGCGCGTTGCGGCGCTCGCCTTCATTGTCGTCGGCGCCGTAGCCGTCTCTGTCGGACTGGGCGGAGGTGCGGTACCGATATTGGCCATCGCCTTCGTGGCAGTCCTGATCACCCAGCGGCGCCTGTTCGCATCCACTCGACATGGTGAGCATGCGCCGCTGCGGGCGGCTGCTGTCCAGGCCTGGTGGGCGCCGCTCGCGGCCCTCCTCGGGGTGGCCATGGTGGTCGGCGGCATCGGGACGATCTTCGAGGCCCACAACTGGGGTGGTCGGGTCTTCGGGAGCGCGCTCTTGCTGGCGTTCGGTGGTGGCATGCTCTTCGGATTGATGCGCCGTCCATTCGACCGGCTGGCCGGTAACTCCATGATCCTCCTGGCCACGATCCCCGCCCTCGCCTTCTTCTGGGTGATAGTTCCCGCGGTGCTGGCGATTCTCGTCTGGATCGGCGTGATGAGCAGTGGCTTCAGCGACCGGAGCCCGGCGGCCCCCGCCATGCCGTGAAGCAGGGTGTCCTCGACGGTGCCGCGAATGACCTGGAGCGGTCGTTTCGCGGCGAGCTCGTGCGCCCCGTCGATCCCACCTACGACGAGCAGCGCAAGGTGTGGAACGGCTCCATTGACCGCCGGCCGGGGCTGATCGCCAGATGCGCCGGGGTCGGCGACGTTCGCGCCGCCGTCGCCGTCGCCCGTGACCGCGAGCTTCTGACTGCGGTTCGGGGCGGCGGTCACAGTTTCCCGGGTCTGTCCGTCTGCGACGACGGCATCCTCATCGACCTCAGCCTCATGAAGGGCATCCGCGTCGACCCCGACGGCCGTACCGCGCGCGCCCAGGCCGGCGTCCTGCTCGGCGAGCTCGACCATGAGACGCAGGCATTCTCACTCGCTATCCCCTCGGGAATCGTGACCCACACCGGTCTCGCCGGGCTCACTCTCGGAGGCGGTATCGGGTGGGTCATGCGCAAGCTCGGCCTTACGATCGACCAACTGCTCTCAGTCGATGTCATAACCGCCGACGGCGCGTTCGTCAGGGGTAGTGAGGACGAGAACGCCGATCTCTTCTGGGGGGTCAGAGGCGGCGGCGGCAACTTCGGCATCGTCACCGACTTCGAGTTCCGCCTGAATCCCGTCGGTCCCTACGTCGTGGCCGGCACGGTGTTCTGGCCGATGGAAGACGCGCCGGCCGTCCTCCGGTTCTACCGGGACTGGATCGCCGGTTGTCCCGATGAGCTCATGACCATCGTCGTGCAGCGATGGCTACCGGCGTCACCGGTCGTTCCCGTCGAACTGGTCGGCAGGCCGGTCATCGGTGTCGCCGTGTGTCATTCGGGCCCGATCCACGACGGTGAGCTTTTCGTGGCCCCGCTGAAATCATTCGGATCGCCGTTACTCGACCTGTGTGAACCCAAGCCCTACTTGGTGCACCAGCGCAGCTTCGACGGCTCTTTCCGACACGGCTGGTGGTACTACGTGCGCTCGTGCGACGTCGCTGAGCTCAACGATGACGTCATCGACATCGTCGCGGACCACGGCATGCGGATCAGTTCGCCGATCTCGAGTCTCGCGCTCTGGCAGATGGGCGGCGCCGTTGCCCGGGTAGGGGAGGACGAGACAGCGTTCCACGGACGCAACGCCGGCTTCACGTTCAACATCAACGGCAACAGCTACACGGGCGATGGGTTCGAGGAGCAGCGTCAGTGGGCGCGCGAGTACTGGTCAGCCCTTGCGCCCCATCACACCAGCGTCTACGTGAACTTCCTCATGGAGGAGGGCGAGGATCGGATCCGGCAGGCGTACGGCGCGCCGAAGTACGACCGCCTGAAGGCGCTAAAGCGCAAGTACGACCCCACCAACCTCTTCCGCCTAAACCAGAACATCTCGCCGAGCTAGCGAGCTGACCGACCCGACTAACTAATTGCCTCGCCCAACTTTGGGACTGCCCTTTCGAGTGTTTCAGAGGCCACATAGGCAAAATCACGTCCGAAAGGGCAGCCCGAAACTGCGAGCGTCTCGCCGTCAGACGCCGCGCGCCATATTGGCAAAGCGCGTGTACTGCTCGAGGAACGCCAGCTGTGTGCTTCCGGTGGGGCCGTTGCGGTGCTTGGCCACGATCACCTCGGCCGTTCCCCTGTCGGCACTGTCGCGGTTGTATAGCTCGTCTCTATACAAAAAGATCACAACGTCGGAGTCCTGCTCCAAGCTGTTATGACTTACTATCCCGTTGGCAATGAAGTTGTGAGTTTGGTCAATTGTGACATCAAATGTAGGCTCGTCGCCAAGTGTAGATACCTCAATAATGCGGTCCCAGAACAGATCGGACGTTGCAATGTCAGCCAACTCACCGGAACCAACGTTCGAATTGGCCTTGATGCCATCGAGAATGGCGAGAGCGTCAGGGATGCAGGCACCCCGTTGCCCATGGCATCCGACGGTGCGGAGGAACCGAGCCTGGCTCGCCGCGCCGTCGATGCGAACGCTGTAGCTCTCCCGGTAGTACTGAATACCGTCGGCGGGCCGCCCCACGCGCTGCTTCTTGGATCTACCGATGGTCGACCTGATACCGAGCCGGAGCAGCAGACGCTGGACGTCGAGGGCGAGACGCTCGCTGGTCGTCGCGTAGTACGTACGCACGAGGGGACCGCGCCCGTTTCTCCCAATGGTGATGGAGCCATCCGTGGCCCAGAGATGCCGGAGAAACAGCGCAACCTGTTCCTCGGAAAGGCCGAAGATGGACGGCGGTAGGAACTTCGTCCACGACCGTGACTTCCACAGCCCGTGGGGCTCGAGCCAGTTCCGCATGGGGTGGTACACGCCATGGGTCAGTCGGTACGGGCTCGGGAACCAGAGCTGCCACGTGTTGCCGAGCTTCTCTGATTCTGCCTTGACCCCGAAGAGCCGCTGGGCGGTCTCCTCGACGATCTGCTTGTTGGCCGGGTCGGCGGTCGCGTACTTGAACGCCGGACCCATCGACCCGTCACCAATCATGTGACCGAGCAAGATCAACTCATCATCAGACCACCCGTCGCCCGGCCCGAGCGGCGCCGGCAGCCGGCGGGGCACGGCGATACACGAACCCACCTCCAGCTGGTCGAGCCGGATCCACCCGTCGATCGTCAGGAACGGATGGTTAGCGGTCGCAGTCACACTGCGTCCCGACGCGAGCCGCAGCTTGAACACCGGCTTGATACCTGTCGGAAAGGTCTTCAGCAGTTTCGCCGGCACGAGCTTCTGGTGATCATCGACCGACCACACCAACGGCTGCGCCTGCGACAGCACCAGTTCGCCGAGAGTGATCTCTTCGCCGTTGTCGGCCCGCAATACCCGGGTGCTCGCGGGCATACATCCCGACTCACGGAGGTCGGCGAGGATTGGGCGCTTGTCGGACCTGGACTCCAGGTTCCTCGAGAGCTGGGAGAGGGCGATGACTGGCACCTCCAACTCACGCGCCAGGATCTTCAACCCTCGGGATATCTCCGAGACCTCGACCTGTCGGTTCTCTGCCGAGTTCCGGCCGGTCATGAGCTGGAGGTAGTCGATGACGATGAGCCCAAGGCCCTGACGGCTCTTGAGCCGGCGCGCCTTGGCGCGAATTTCCATCACGGTCAGGTGCGGGTTGTCGTCGATGTGGATCGGTGCCTCGGCCAAGCGGCCGACGGCGTGGCTGATCTTCGGCCAGTCGGTCTCGAGCAGACGACCATTGCGCATACGAGTCGCGTCGACCCGCGCCTCGGAGCACAGCAACCGCTGGGTGAGCTCGAGATGGCTCATCTCGAGCGAGAACACGAGCACCGGCGCGCGCCCTTCCATGGCCGCATGAGCGGCGATCCCCAGGCCCATCGACGTCTTGCCCATTCCCGGTCTGGCCCCGATGATCACGAGGTTCGAGGGCTGGAGGCCGGCGAGTTGTTGGTCTAGGTCGATAAAGCCGGTGGGGACTCCGATGATGTCTTCGCCCCGCTCGTAGAGTGCCTCGATGTGATCGAGGTGGCGCTCGAGGAGATCGCGAATCGGAGCCATGGAGTCGGTGACGCGCCGCTGGGCCACGTCGAAGACCAGTGCCTCTGCTTCATCAACGGCCGCGGTGACGTCGTCGGGAAGGCCGTAGCCAATCTCGGCGATCTCCCCGGCTACGGAGATGAGGCGCCGCAACAGCGAGTACTCCTCGACGATGCTGGCGTAGCGCGCCGCGTTGCTTGTGGCGGGCGTACCGCTCTGCAGTGAGATGAGGATCGCACCGCCGCCTACGGCCTCCAAGAGGTCGGCGCGCCGTAGTTCCTCGGCGACGGTCACCGGGTCGGCCGGTTCACCCTGGCTGTAGAGCGACGAGATGGCCTCGTACACGTGGCCATGCGCCGGCTTGTAAAAGTCGGACGCCCCGAGTTGAGCCTCGACCGCGGCCACGATGGCATCGCGGCTGAGGAGCATTGCGCCAAGCAGTGACTCCTCGGCCTCGAGGTTGTGCGGAGGCACCCTTGTCGCCCCGGCGCGCCGCTGCTGGCGCCGAGCGTCTTCTATCGACTGAACCACGCCGCCACCCTTGCCGCTATCGGCTGTTGATCGCTAGGACAAGATGCTGTGGGTTTCGCGAGGGGAAGCGGGGGTAACCGGTGGTCAACTGCGGACCGGGAGCCACTGGCGAACATAAGTTCGCACCCTACTCAGGCTGTGTGACAACCTCCACGGTGACTCGTGAGTCGACGTCGGCGTGCAGCCTGACCTGAACCTCATGAACGCCGAGGGTCTTGATCGGCTCGTCGAGGTTGACTTTCCTGCGATCGAGCTCGATTCCAGTGGCTGACCGGATGGCGGTAGCGATCTCGGCGGTGGTCACGGAGCCGAACAGACGCCCTTCGGCCCCCGCCTTGGCGGTGATGGTGATGGTCTTCGCTGCCAGCCGGCTCGTCAGTTCCTCCGCTGACTCCCTATCACGAACCTCGCGTTGCTCGCGCGAGCGCCGCATGGCCGCCGCTTGCGCCTCCTCCCCACGGCCCGCCTTCATCGCCAGGCCTCTGGGCACCAGGTAGTTGCGTGCAAAGCCATCAGCGACCGTCACGACGTCGCCCTTGCGCCCGACCTTCTCAACGTCGGACCGGAGGATGACCTTCATGACACGTCCGCCGGTTCGGCGTCATCCGCCGATTCCGGCGTGGGCGGCCGCGCTTCGCCGCCGTCACCGTCGCCGTCAATGTCGGGATCCGCCGACAGCTCCGGCTCGTCACCGCCGACGGTCTCCACCAGCAGCTCGTCGATGATGACGTCGTCACCAACGACCGCCGCCAGCGAAACGTCGTCTTCGGAGTGCTCGGCCCGTTGCACCGGCGCAACGAGGGTGTCGCGCCCTGGGCGCCCTCGACCACCACTGCGCTCGGCGGCAGCCCGCTGCACGTACGGCAGCAGGGCGAGCTCACGCGCCGACTTGATTGCTACCGCGACATCGCGCTGGTGCTGGGAGCAATTGCCCGAGACGCGCCGGGCCCGGATCTTGCCCCGGTCGGACATGAAGCGCCGAAGCAAATTGACGTCTTTGTAGTCGACCCATTCGATGTGGTCTTTGCAGAAGATGCAGATCTTCTTCTTGCCACCGCGCTTGCCCGTGTCCTTCGGGCTTCGCTTGCGATCGTTGTCGCGATCGCGACCACCACCTCCGCGACCCACTAGAAGGGCTCCTCGCCGTACTCGTAGGTCGGTGCCGGCGCGGGCCCATTGGTACTGGTGGCCGGTGCGGGCGCCGAGCCTTCGGGTGAGGGCTCAGCTGATGACGCCGGCGCGCCGTAACCGCCGGCGTTGCCACCACCACCGTCGGAGGGACCGCGGCGGTCGTTCTTGCGAACCTCGGCCGTCGCCCACCGGAGGCTGGGGCCAATCTCGTCGGCGACGACCTCGATCTTGGAGCGCTTCTCACCGTCTTGGGTTTCCCAGGAGCGCTGCTCGAGACGACCGGTCACCAACACGCGCGATCCCTTCGACAGGGACTCGCCCGCGTTCTCGCCCATTCCGCCCCAGCAAACGATGTCGAAGAACGACACCGCTTCCTTGCGCTCGTTGCTCTGCTTGTCGTTCCACACGCGGTTCACCGCAAGACCAAAGGTGGCAATGGCCTGCCCGCTTGGCGTGAACCGCAACTCGGGGTCTCGGGTGACATTTCCCACCAAGGTGACGCTGTTTCCGTTAGCCATCGTTCTGCTCTCCGTTCGGGTTGATGCTTGCTTCTGCGGCTGCCTCTTCGGCAGCGACGCCTTCGTCGGCCTGGGCCGCGATCGGTTCCGCAGGCGGCGGGGGTGCCGCGCTGACGGGCGGGGGCGGCGCGCTGGGGGCGCTGGCCGCCTTCGCCGCGATCTTGTCGGGGATCCTCATGACCTTGTAGCGCAACACGTCGTCAGCGAGGAGAAGCGATCGCCCCAACTCGGTCATCGTGTCGGGCTCCGCGTTGGCTGCGATCAAGACGTAGTAGCCGTCGCGCTGATGATTGATCTCGTAGGCCAGCCGGCGTTTCCCCCACCGCTCGACCCGCCCGGGCTCGCCACCACGGGTCTCGATCAGCTTGGTGGAGTCGTCGACGCGCCCTTGGATCACCTGCTCTTCCAGGGCTGGGTCGAAGATGACCATGATTTCGTACGGACGCATCTGCTGAATTGCCTCCCTCCGGACCTGACGAATCTCGCGCAGGGCTCCGGCATCCCGGAGCAGGGTTGGAACCTCGACATGGTAACTGGTCACGCCGGCAAGCATGCCAAGGGGGTACGACAAGAATTCGAGGTGGTTAGCAGTCGCCTCCGATGACGACCGTGCTGTCACTGCTGATCCCGAGGGAACCGAGCCGCCCTTGGGGCACCTCGAACCCATACCGAAAGGGCGCGGCGGCGAAATACGTGGGGTCTTCGCGGTTCGGTGCCATGTCGGCGCTGGAGATGTAATGACCCTGCCCGTCGAGCCAGGCAATAGACAACGGCATGGGCGTGTCCTTCATGTAGAACCCCACATTCGTATCGGACGAGAACTCGAAGATCATCCCGTCATAGCCCTTGAGGTCACGCACGTTCATGAGGCCGCGACCGTGCTGCTCAGGGGTCGTGGCCAGTAGGGCGCAACCCTCCTTGACTGTCTTTTCTCCCTGCTCCACCCGGTAGGCCGTTTGGCCGAAACCGGGTAGAGCGACGCGACTCGCAGTGTCCTCCGCGCAGCCCGCGACGAGGATCACGAGTGCCGCCAACATCAACAACCACCGCCGCGATCGCGACCTCACGCGGTTCTGCTGGACCCTCGATCGAGCCCTCGCGCCGTATCCCCCGTGACGTGATAGCTCTCGGCCTCGCTCGGGAACCGTCCGGCCCGCACGTCCTGGGCAAACAACGACACGGCGGCCACAGCGTCGGCTTTCATCGACGCGTAGCGGCGGACGAACTTCGGGACGACCCGGTCTTCAAGTCCGAGGAGGTCATGGAAGACGAGGACCTGTCCGTCGCAGTGGGGTCCCGCGCCAATGCCGATCGTGGGCACATCGACACCGCCGGTGACGAGACGCGCCAGCTCGGCGGGAATCCCCTCGAGCACGATCGAGAAACAACCAGCCGAGGCCAGTGCCTCGGCTTCGGCCGCGAGGGCCTCCGCTTGGTCGAGTTCGCGTCCCTGCACTCGATAACCGCCCTGAACGTGCACGGACTGCGGTGTAAGGCCGATATGGCCCATGACCGGGATCCCGGCGTCGACAAGTGCTCCGACCATAACGAGTCGCGCCGGGCTTCCGCCTTCGAGCTTCACCGCCTGTGCGCCGGCGCGCACCAGGATGCCGGCGTTCTGAACCGTCTCGGCCGGTGACGCGTGATAGCTCAGCCACGGGAGGTCGGCGACGACCATTGCTCGCGGCCCAGCCCGACCGACGGCACCGACGTGGTGGGCCATGTCAGCGATCGTGACTTGGAGGGTGTCGTCATAGCCGAGCACAACCATGGCCACCGAGTCGCCGACCAGGATGATGTCGACACCAGCATCGTCCGCGATACGCGCGCCGGGACTGTCATAGGCCGTGACCATCACGATCGGTGACCCACCCTTGCGCGCCCGGATGCCCGGTGCGGTGAGTTGCTGTGTCATGACTGCCTCCTTCCGTCCGGCGCCCTGCGGCTGCCGGCGGCGCGTCAAGTCTACGGTGGCGGGATGGATCGTGTGTGCGAGAGCTGCGCCGGGCACGACGACGAGCTCGTCGCGGTCTGGCCGAACGAATCACCGGTGGCGCAACCCGAGTTGTGGTGCCCCAGCTGTCGGGCAAATCGGTCACACGATCTCGTGGACCCCGACTGACCACCAGCGGCTTGGGCTGGCGCCGCAGGTTCTACCTCGTAGGTCGAGTAATGGTCGGCCGGGTGATGTCGGGGATCGACACATCCGGATCCGGGGGGTCTGTCGCCTGCACCGGGGGTGACGTCGACACCACAACCGGCGGATCGTTGGACGGCTTCGATTGGCTGGCCTGCGTTGAGGGCGGCGATGCTGGCACCGTTGACGACGAGGGCACGCTGTCAGACGACGAAGTCGGTTGCGTCGTGCTTACCGTCGGCTCGGAGAACCTCAGGAGTGCGCCGAGTGGCGTGCCGTCGAAGTTGCGTGGGATCGGGTAACCGCCGTCATCCCCCGGGGCGGCGCGTGACATGAAGCGTTTCCAGATCTGAGCCGGCAAGGACCCGCCGTTCACCTTGGCGACGCCATGCACCGAAACCATCGGCTGAGATTGGCCCTGCGGATACCCCATCCACACGGCTGTCGTCAGCTTCTTGTTGAACCCGACGAACCACGCGTCGCCATAGTCCTCGCTCGTACCGGTCTTTCCCCAGGCCGGCCCGTCGGGCAGCTGCGCGGCCACCCCCGATCCACGCTCGACGACCTGACCCAGCACGAAGTTCACCGTGTCGGCGTGGGAGCGCTCCAGAACCCGGGTGCGCTTGGGCTGGTCATCGAGGACGACGCTGTCGCCGAGCGACACCTGTTTTAGCACCCTCGGCTCGACCTGCACGCCCTCGTTGGCGAACGTCGAGTACGCGCCGGCCATCTCCAGAACCGACACATTCTGAGTCCCGAGCGCAACCGACGGGACCGCGTTCAGAGGTGAGCGAATGCCCAGCTTGTGCGCCATACCGACGACCTTGTCGGCGCCAATAGTCGTGACGAGCTGGGCGTAGACGGTGTTGACCGAGAACGTGGTCGCGTCGATGAGGTTGATCTGACCGAAGGACGCATTCTCGTAGTTGTTGACCTCCCAGTCCTCTCCTCCGAGAGCCTTGGGCAGCACGATTTTGGCCGGGCCCCTGAAGGAGGACTCGACCGAATACCCCTCGCTCACGGTCTCGGCCAGGAGGAAGGGTTTGAACGCCGACCCTCCCTGGCGACCGCGTCCGCCGCCCTCGGTGCCGACGGCGAGATTCACCTGTGACTTCGACCAGTCCTTCCCGCCGACCATGGCCACCACCCGCCCCTCGGGGTCAAGGGACACCAGCGCGCCGGCGGGGTCGCTGGTCCGGTTGAGGGTGTCGGTGTACACCGCGTCATAGGCCAGGTTCTGCAGCTTGGGGTCAAGGGTCGTGTGCACGCGCAGCCCGCCCCGGAGGACCTGATCCAGGCTGTATTTCTGAAGGAGTTGGTGGCGGACGTACTCGACGAAGTAATCGACTCCCTTGACGTCTGAGGTCACCGTCGTCTGGCTCTGGCTGGGACTGATGACATAGGACGCCAATCGCACGGCCAGAACTTCGTCCGCCTGGGCGCGCGTGATCGCGCGCGTCCTGACCATCGCTTCTACGGCGACGCTTCGGTAACGGGTGGCCAGGTCTGGGTCAGTGGCTACGTCCGCTTTTGACGGACTGCGGATGATGCCCGCCAGGTACACCGATTCTCGCAGGCCGAGTTGGGTCACATCCATACCGAAATACGCCTTGGCCGCGGCCTGGATGCCGTACGCGCCGCGGCCGAAATACACCGCATTGAGGTAGCGCTCCAGGATCTGCTGTTTGCTGAACTTGTTCTCCAGCTTCACTGCGATGACCGCTTCCTTCAGCTTGCGCGCCAAGGTACGGCCCCGACCGCCGCCGCCGACGTAGGCGTTCTTGACGTATTGCTGCGTGATCGTCGACGCGCCCTGGCGCGTGCCCTGGTTGCGGATGTCGGCCCAGGTAGCCCGGGCGATGCCGAGTGGGTCGATCCCCTTGTGCGTAAAGAAGTTGCGGTCTTCGGTGGAGACAACGGCGTCGATCGTCACCTTGGGCACCTGATCGAGCTTCACCGGGAACCGGTTCTCGTTGCCATGGAGCACAGCGATCTGCGCGCCGGCTGCGTCGTAGATGATCGTCGTCTGGGCCTGGGGAACCTCGGGCGGAAGGGGCACCTGAGTGATCACCCACGCGGCGCCGGCCAGCCCGGTGAGGGCTACGAGGCCGAGAAGGAACCACAGCCGGCGGTAACGCCAGAACCAGCTCGGGCGCTGGGGGCGCTTGGGCTTGGCGGTGCCGGCGCGCGCCGGCGTCCGTGCAGGGGCGGCCTTTCCCCGGCCGCGTCCGGCGGGCGGACGATCGAGCACGCGTTGGCTCGCGGCAGAAGGACCCAGAAAGACGGGCGGGCTACGGCGCACTGCGCTCCGAGAGTACCAACTCCGCTGGTAGGGCTCCGGCCCCGGGCTCCACCTCGGGTCCCGCCTCGACCTCGCCCTGGGGGTCGCTCTCAGGTTCAGTCTCGGGACCAGCAGGGGCGCGGCTCCACCATGCAATGACAAGCACGGCCGCGATGAGGCCAGCCGCGGCGGCGCGCGCCGCTCCGATGTCGTAGAACCGAAGCTCCTGGGCCGCGGTCCAGGTCCAGCGCCCCGGTGCCAGCAACAGCCAGCCTCCTGCCAGGATCGTCGGAACCGACCAGATGTCAAACCGGTTGCGCGCCTCCGTCGCCGGCGCGCCATCAAAGAACTCGACCCCCGCTAGGACGGCGCCCACAGTCGCAACCGCGCCGGCGCACGCGATTGCAAGTACAGAGCCGGCGTCGACCGCCCCCACAACCAATGCGGCCGCGCCGGGTACGACGAGCAGCCATGCCGGGGCCCGGTCGATCGCCAGCGCCAGTACAGCCGCGGCCGCGAGGAGGCGACTCGCAGGCAACAGCCGCAGCGGTCCGGCCGCCACCGCGAGCGACAGCATCGCAATGGCCAGTGGTGGCTTGCGGAGAAGCGAGGCGACGATCGCAACGAGAGCAAGAGCCAGAACGAGCCCGGCCAGTCCTTCGGAGGTTCCCGGCGCGGCCGGGGCGACGTTAGCTGCGATGCCCAGGAGGGGTCCGGCGCGCGCACCAACGCCGAGACCGCCGGCTAGGAGGAGCACCGTGCTGCGACCCGGCCGAAGGCCGCCGGCGATACAGAGGCCTGCGGCGCCGATCACTAGCGCTATGACCGCATTTCTCGGCACGGTTGCGCTGCCAACGGCGGGGAGCAACCACGCACTCGTCTCGTCGTGCACCAAGAACACACCGACGGCAGTCGCCAGAACGCCGATCGCGGCCGCCGGCGGCGCGAGAACGCCGCCCACACGGCCCGGCTCCCATGCCGCGGCCAAGGCGCAGGACGCTGATGCCGCCAAGCCTCCGACCAGCGCGCCACCGTTTCCGCCACCGCCACCCGTGGCGAGGGCCGCCTGGATGAACACGAGTGAGAACCCACTGGCGGCGAGGGCCGGGCGCGTTGGCGCGTCTCGGTCTACCGAGATGAGCAACAGTGCCGCTCCGCAAGCCGTCGACGAGACGAGGGGCCCAGAATGAAACCCGCCGACGTGGACGGCTGACGACAACACCAACAGAGCGCCCCACGCAACCGCAGAAACCAAGGCGCCCGACTTGAGGATCCGGCGTCCAACCACTGTGGACGGGGCCAGTAACCCGAGGAGCGTTCCGGCCAGCGGGCAAGCCACTGCGACGGCAAGGAGCACTTGTTCGCCGTTCATCAGGAGGCGAACGCCAAGCCAGCAGCGACGACGCCCACGAGGACGGCGCCGGTGCGCGCAATGGGGCGCGGCACCAGCCGCGCCAGCGCCATCGCCACCACCATCCCTCCGAGGGGCACCAGCACACGCAAGGCGATCATGCCCGTTGACGAACCTTCAGCCAGGGCAGGACCGGCCACGATCTGCGCCGCTGTCGCCCCGAACGCGGCCGCGGGCGCCAGCCCCGGCGGGCAGACGAGAAGGAGGGCGAGAGCTCCACCCCACGTCGAGGCAACCGTCAGTTCGGAGCCGGTCCATCCGCCGGCCCCAACGACGGCCTGACCACCAGCGAGGGCAGCAAGGGACGAGGTACCCCATCGCCCGATGACTCCGGCGCCGGCCAGGATCGCCACCCCTCCGGCGACCGCGTCGGACGCGGCCAAACCCAGCAACACTCCTAGCAAGATGACGTCGCCGGTTGACGTCACGGCCATGAGAACGGCCGCAGCTGCGGCGCCGATTGCGACCGCGTGTCCCCACGGACGGGAGGCGTCGCCGAGGCGCGCTCGGACCCCGGATTCGAGTCGCGCCGGCACTGAGGGTGCGGTCAGAGCTTCGGACTGGAGGCGGAGGTGCCGCTCGCCGGTAGCCGGCCCCGGCCACCGAGCGGGAACGTGCGAAGGAGGTGATTCCAAGAGCACTCGGGACATACCTCGACGACGTAGCAGGTGACCTCGTCGAGGCGGCGGGACATCGCCTGCATCTCCTTTTGGGTGGTGATGCAACGCCCGTGGGCCGGGAGCTTGGAGCCGAAGACAAAGGTGACCAGGACGAGCCGGGCCTCGTCGCAGATGGGACAGGGCTGCGCTCGTTGCCGGCCGACGTTACGGGCGGCCCGCAGCAACTCAGACTGGGCGTCGCAGATGTCGAGGCGGGACAATCGGCCCCGCCGGAACTCGTCGATGGTGCGTTGCCGGATCAGGCGGTAGTCGACTTGGCCCGGGTGGGTGGACTCACCTGCCCCCCGGAACGACCCTGGCCCGAAACTCACCGGGTTGCTCCCTCCGGCAGCTGCCCCGCTGAGCGGGGCACTGTGCTCATTGGTTCGCTCGTCTCCGCTCGCTCACGTCCCAACCCTACCGCCGCGCCCTTGACGCGCCAACGGCACCGTCGTAGAGTTGTTCCGATATATCGAGCCGATATATCGGATGCGAACTTGAGAGGTACATACGTGCTGGAGCTGGCGATCCTGGGACTGTTGAAGGAACAGGACCTTCATGGCTATGTCCTGAAGAAGCGCCTTGCTGAGGCGCTGGGGCCCTTGTCGAGTGTCTCGTTCGGTTCGCTCTACCCGGCGCTGGGCCGGCTCGAGACCGCAGGAGCGGTCGAGGCGGTCATAAGTGACGACGGGGAAGCCGCGCCGGCCACCGTGCCATCGGTACCGATGACCGGCTCCATCACCGGCGAGGTCGCCGCGTTCCGAAACCGGCGCGCCGCGGGCCGCAAGCCCGGCACTCGCTCCTCGCGCGGGCGCAAGGTCTACCGCATCACTCCCGCCGGCGAGCGCCTCTTTGAGGAGTTGCTCGAAACCGAGTCGACGAGTGCCGACGACGATCGTGCCTTCAAGCTGCGCCTCGCCTTCTGCCGCCATCTCCCGCCTGACGCCCGGCTCGGCCTCTTCGAGCGCCGCCGGGCTCAACTGGTCGAGCGGTTGGCCCAGACCCGAGGCGCCCGAGTTCGGCAGGCTCGGCTCGATTCCTACACGCAGTCCCTGATCGATCACGGAACTGAATCCACCGAACGAGACATCTCGTGGCTCGATTCGCTGATCGCCACTGAAAGGAAGGCACGTCAGTCATGAAAAACATTCGCGTTGCAATCGCCGGAGTCGGTAACTGCGCCAGCTCACTCATCCAGGGTCTCGAGTACTACCGAGATGCCGACCCCTCTGACACCGTTCCGGGCCTGATGCACGTGGCCCTGGGTGGGTACCACGTTCGCGACGTCGAGATCGTCGCCGCATTCGATGTCGACGCGGCCAAGGTCGGGCTCGACGTGGGCAAGGCCATCTTCTCGGGCCAGAACAACACCATCCGGTTCGCTGCAGTCGGCGAGCTGGGAGTCACGGTTCAGCGAGGCCCGACGTTCGACGGCTTGGGCAAGTACTACCGCCAGACGGTCGAGGAGTCACCCGCCTCGCCGGTCGACGTTGTCGACGCACTGCGCGCCGCCAACGCCGAGGTTCTCGTGGCCTATCTCCCGGTCGGTTCCGAAGAGGCCCAGAAGCACTACGCCCAGGCGTGCCTCGACGCCGGCGTGGCCTTCGTCAACGCCATTCCCGTCTTCATTGCGTCCGACCCCGAGTGGGCCGCCAAGTTCACGGCCGCTGGTGTTCCCATCATCGGCGACGACATCAAGAGCCAAGTTGGCGCCACGATCGTGCACCGCATTCTCGCCCGGCTCTTCGAAGAGCGCGGGCTCGTGCTCGACCGCACCTACCAGCTCAACGTCGGCGGCAACATGGACTTCAAGAACATGCTCGAGCGCGAGCGGCTGGAGTCAAAGAAGATCAGCAAGACCCAGGCCGTCACCAGCCAGATCGACAACGGCATCGCCGACGACGACGTCCACATCGGCCCCAGCGACCACGTGCCGTGGCTGGAAGACCGCAAATGGGCCTACGTGCGGCTGGAGGGTCGCAACTTCGGTGATGTCCCGCTCAATATCGAGTTGAAGCTCGAGGTCTGGGACTCCCCCAACTCTGCCGGCGTCATCATCGATGCAATCCGGTGCGCCAAGCTCGCGCTCGACCGTGGCATCGGTGGGCCCCTCGTCGCGCCGTCGGCCTACTTCATGAAGTCGCCCGCGGTGCAGTACCACGACGACGAAGCCCGCAGGATGCTCGAGGAGTTCATCGCCGAGCGCGACAACGGGTGACCCCAACCGCCGCTACCTGGAACCGTGATCCCGTCTCAATCGAGCAACCGGTCGAGGTCCGCTACGGGCCCGACATCGAGACCGAAGCCGAGCTGCGGCTGCTCGGGCCTGTCGCCGAAAAGCGGGTACTGGAACTGGGCTGTGGCAGCGGCCGGTGCTCGGTGGCCTTTGCCGCCCAGGGAGCCCATGCAATTGCCATCGATTTCTCGCCGGAACAACTCACCGCGGCGCGCCGGCTCAGCGAACGTGACGGCGTCAAGGTCGAGCTGCACGAGGGCGACCTCGCCGACCTCGCGTTCGTCCGAGCGGAGAGCATCGACATCGTCTTTTCGACCTACGCCCTCAGCCTCGTTGAGGACATCAACCGGATCTTCCGCCAAGTGCATCGAGTGTTGAAGGAAGGGGCGCCGTTCGTCTTCTCCGTCATGCACCCGGCGTCAGTCCTGCTCGACGAGCAACCCGATCAACCGCCGATCCTTCGACGCTCGTACTTCGACAAGTCGCGCATCGACTACGAAACCGACAGCGCCCCGTTCGCCGCCTACGTGCACACCATCTCCGACCTCTTTTCAGGCCTGAGCCGGGCCAACTTCCACGTCGACCTCCTGCTGGAGCCCGAGCCTCAACGGCGGCGCGGCGTAAAGGCACCCTGGCTCCCCCCGACGCTCGTAGTGAGGGCGCGCAAAGAAGGCCTCTAGCCAGACCGGGACGCCCACCAGTCGTCGAGGCGGCGGTAGGCGTCCTCGTCGCTCATCGGGCCGTCTTCGAGCCGGAGTTCGAGCAGGAAGTTGCGCGCCTCGCCCACGGCGCGACCTGGGCCAATCCCCAGGTGTTCCATGATCTGGTTCCCGTCGAGATCGGGACGGATGCTTTCGATCTCCTCCTGCTCGCGCAGAACCGCAATGCGCTCCTCGAGCTTGTCCATGCGCTCGGCCAGGGCTCGCGCCTTGGCTTCGTTGCGAGTCGTGCAGTCCGCCCGTGTCAAGGCGTTGAGGCGCGCCAGTAGAGGACCGGCGTCGTTGGCGTAACGGCGTACCGCACTGTCGGTCCAGCCCGTGCCGTACCCATGGAACCGGAGATGCAGCTCGACCAGGCGGCGCACCTCGGCGATCTCGGTCACGGGATAGCGGAGGGCGCGCATGCGCTCCTCGGCCATCCTCGCCCCGACCACTTCATGATGATGGAACGACACCCCGTTGCGTCCGAACGAGCGGGTTTTGGGCTTGCCGATGTCATGGAGCAGCGCTGCCAGCCGCAGCACCTTGTCATGCCGCGCCGGGCCAGCTCCCGGCTCCCGGTCACCGGGGTCCGGGAGATTCGCCCGCTCCACAACTGCGATCGTGTGGGCGAGCACGTCCTTGTGACGCTGGATCGGGTCCTGCTCCAGCGCAAGGGCGGGCAGCTCGGGCAGGAACGCTTCGGCCAGACCGGTTTCCACGAGGAACCACAACCCCTTGCCGGGCTCGTCAACGACCAGCAGTTTGTCGAGCTCATCGCGGAGCCTCTCCGCGGAAACGATCTCCAACCGTGACCGGAGGGCCCGAACTGCTGTGACGAGGTCGGAATCGGGGACCAGGCCGAACCCAGCAATGAAGCGGGCGGCGCGCAACATGCGCAGCGGGTCGTCGGTGAAGGACTCTTCGGGGGCGAGGGGCGTGCGCAGCCGGCGCGCGCCGAGATCGGCGACCCCGCCGAACGGGTCGACCAGCTCCAACTCGGGCAACACCAGCGCCATGGCGTTGACCGTGAAGTCTCGGCGGGAAAGGTCGGGCTCGACCGCGTCGGCAAACTCGACGTCGGGCTTGCGGGAGTCGGGGTGATACGCCTCGGCCCGGTGGGTGGTGATCTCGTACGCCCGGCCGCTCTTCGAGCAGCCGATGGTGCCGAAGCGCTTCCCCTGGGTCCACACCGCGTCGGCCCAGCCCGAGACGATCTTCTCGATCCCGTCGGGCCTGGCGTCAGTTGTGAAATCGAGATCCACCTCGGCCAGATCACGGCCCAGGATGGCATCGCGAACGCTCCCGCCCACCAGGTACAAGCGCTTTCCGGCGCGCTCGAATCGCTCTGCGAGCGGACGCGTCTCGTCAACGAGCGGCAGGAGGCGGTCGGGAACCATCGGGTTCGAAGGCTACCGGCGCGCCTTCGGAGGCCAGTCGAATACACGCTCTGATGCCGGCGCGCCGTGGACGCCCGGTATCCTCCGGAGGTGACCTTTCGCCTGTGTGCCGTGTGCCGACGCGGTCCACTGAGCGGTTGGAACACACCGTGAGAACTACGGTCGAAGTCCTGGCATCCGGCTCCGAGCGACTGCGCGCCGGAACCTGGCAGGCCGACGAGCGCGTCGCCTATCTCGCACCCGTACCCGATGCACCGGCCCCCTCGACACCATTCCTCAGGCGCTGTCTCAACGAGCTCTCGGGCCAAGGGTTCGCCAGCGTCGTCACTGCCGCGCTCGCACCCACCGAGTCGCACGCCTTCGTCGCACTCGGCTTCCACGAGCACGAGCGACTGCGCCTGCTCACCCACGACCTCGCCCACCTCCCGGCGGCAGCGGCGACTCCGTCGCCCCGCCGAGTGGGGCGCAACGACTGGGTCCATGTGCTCGCCGTCGACGCCGTCAGCTTTCCCCCGTTCTGGCAGCTTGACCGGGCCGGCCTGGAGCAGGCAGTCGCCGCGACTCCCACAGCCCGTTTCCGGGTCATAGCGCCGGACGGGTTGCAACGAGCTGTCGGGTATGCGATCACCGGGCGCGCCGGGCGCGCCGGCTACGTGCAGCGGCTCGCGGTTCACCCCGATCACCAGGGCCACGGCCTTGGCCGGGCCCTCGCGCTCGACGGCCTCCACTGGCTCCGCCGCCGCCGAGTGCGTAGTGCGATCGTCAATACCCAGCAGGGCAATGAGACCGCGCTCTCGTTTTACAGGCATCTCGGCTTCCGGCCCGCGCCGTCCGACCTCATCGTATTTCGCCGAGACCTCCTTTGAACGCCCGCCGGGCCACCCGGGGCGTCATCGCGGCAGTCGCCGCTCTCGCCGGTACTGCTACGCCAGCGCCGGCAGTGGCACAAGCGCCATCGGACAAGGTCGTCCTGGTTTCCCAGAGCCCATGGGTGAGCGCCGGCGGTGAGCTGAGCCTCGTCTTACGCGTCGACCGCGGCGAAGGGCCGCAGAGGAACTTGGAGATCGCGGTGACCGTCTATGAGCCCGTCGCCACCCGGTCCGAGTTCGCGCTGACGGTGCACGACCGGGTTACCCAGCCGAGCATCACGACGCAGGCAACTTCGCTCTCCTCGCTCGCCCCTGATGCCTCGGGTCAAGTCACGGTTTCGGTCAAGGTGGAGGATCCGTCGTTGCCCCGTGACAGCAGCCGGCTGTCGCTCGGACGCGAGGACGGTGTCTACCCAGTTCGAGTCGAGCTGCGAGAACGGGGCGCGGGTCGAGTGCTCGACAAGTTCACGACTCACCTCGTCTACCTTCCCACCACCCACACCGGCACCAAGTTGGGCATGGCGCTCGTACTTCCCATCCACTCACCCACCGGAAGTTCGGCAAAGGGATTGCGTCCGCTCGAAGGGATCGACGATCTGGCATCCCTGGTCCAGACCCTCGATGCCGTTCGGGGCGCGCCCATCGCGCTGGCCCCGACCGCGGAAACCCTGGCTGGGCTCGCGTCCAGCGCCGACGAGCGATCAGCGGCTGTGCTCGCCGGCTTGCGTCGGGTCGCGACGGAACTCACGGTCCTCAACACGTCGTTCGTACCCGTGAACCTGCCCAGCCTCCGCGCCGCCGGGCTCGACAGCGACGCTGAGACCCAGATAACCCGAGGCCCGGCAACGGTCAGCGAAGTCCTCCACGTGAAGCCCGACAACCGGATGTGGCTCGCCGACGAGGGCTTGGATCAGGCGTCTCTGAACGAACTTGCCAGTCGGGGCGTCGACCGGGTGGTGGCCACCGACGCGACACTGAGCACCGTTCCTGACCAGAAGCTCACCATCACTCAGCCCTTCCGTCTCGGTTCCAAGACCGGCACGACCGCCGAGGCCCTCTCGGCGGACGCCGGGCTCGCCGCTCATCTGGGTGACCCCGTAACGCCCGTCTTGCAGGCAAACCACCTTCTCGCCGACCTCGCCGTCCTCTATCTCGACAAGCCCGGGGGTGACCGGCGAGGCACTGTCGCCCTTGCTCCTCGCACCTGGCAGCCGAGCCGGCAGTTCGTGGACACACTCATGGCGGGTTTGAACCAGAGTCCGATCCTCGAGTCTGTTTCCCTGGATCAACTATTCACTTCGGTGCCGCCGGCGACAACGGGAAACGGTGCGCCGCTGCTCCGCACGCTCGCGTCGACGCCGAGCCCGGGGCTCGCCGAGGTCGCCCCCGACCTGCGCCTCGCGCGCCGGCGCCTCGATGCCCTTGGCAGCATCCTCGGATCGGCAGCGCCCATGCGGGCCCAACTCGAGAACCGACTGCTCGCCACTGAGTCGAGCGAGTTGCGGTCGGCGCGCCAACGCCAGCCCCTCGTCGATTCGGTCCAGAAGGCAATCGACTCGCAGCTCGCCCAGATCGAGATGCCGCGGGGGCGATCCATCACCCTGACGGCACGTACGGGTGAGATCCCGGTCACCTTTCAGAATCGCACCGGGTCTCCGGCCAGGGTCGTCGTCAAGGTGCAGAGCGACAAGCTTGCGTTCCCTAGGGGTACAACCCAGACCATCGACCTCGTCCGTCGAAACACGACACAGCGCTTCGCAGTCGAGTCCCGCACGTCCGGCGCGTTTCCGATGCGCATCACGCTGGAGTCCCCAGATGGCAATCTCGTGATCGGACGAACGCGCCTTACTGTCCGGTCTACTGCAGCGTCAGGAGTAAGTCTTCTCGTGTCTCTCGGGGCGGCGATGTTCCTCGCCATCTGGTGGGGACGCCACGCCTTGCGAGAACGGCGGACGCCCGAAACGGAGGAGAAGTGAGACACACGTGAGCGAGCCGAAGGTAAACGAACCAATGAGCACCGCGCCCCGCTCAGCGGGGCAGGCGCCGAAGGCGGCGGCCCCATGAGCAACATCAAGATCGTGACCGACAGCAGCTGCGATCTCCCAGTTGACCTGGCCGCGGAGAAGGGAATCACTGTCGTCCCACTCGCCATCAGGTTCGGTGAAGAGGAACTCTTCGACCGTCTCGACCTGTCACCCAAGGAGTTCTGGGCCCGGTGCGCAGCGTCCCCGGTTCTGCCCGAGACGGCGGCGCCCTCACCCGGTTCATTCGAGCAGGTCTTCCGCGAGGCCCACAAAGAAGGATTCGACGGAGTCGTCTGCATCAACCTGTCGTCGAAGCTATCGGCGACGCGCGACTCCGCGGTGGCCGGCGCCAAAGCGGTTCAGGGCGAGATCCCTGTCAATGTCGTCGACTCGCTCTCGGTGACCATGGGCCTGGGAATGATCGTCCTCGAAGCGGCACGCGCCGCCGCGGCGGGAAGCGATCTCGAGGAGGTCACCGCGATCGCGATCGACTCCGCGAAGCGCACCCGGGTCTACGGCACCCTCGACACCCTGGAGAATCTGAAGAAGGGGGGGCGAATCGGCAAGGCGCAGTCGCTCCTCGGATCCCTCCTGTCGATCAAGCCGATCATCGAGGTGCAGGATGGCGCGGTCGAGCCCGGGCCCAAGCAGCGAACGAGGGCACGGGCCTTCAGCTGGCTCGCGGAGCAGGTCAAGGCCCGTCCGTCGGTCGACGAGGTCGCCGTGATCCACGGCGAGGCGCCCGATGTCGACAAGCTCATCAGCCTCCTGGCTCCTCAGGTGCCGCGGGAGCGGGTGATCGTCGCCGACCTCGGGGCCGTCATCGGCACCCATGCCGGCCCTCGCTGTGTAGGTGTGGCTTTCCAGGTAAAAGGCTAGGCCAAGAAGGTGACCACCGAGGCCTCCCGTAGCGTCGACGAGGAGCGCGTTCTCGTTGGTCGCTACCGGATCGTCCGGCCGATCGCCCGCGGGGCCATGGCCGAGGTCTGGGAGGCACACGACGAGACCCTGGGTCGGGCCGTGGCGGTGAAGGTGCTCCATTCCCACCTCGCCCAGGATGAGTCGTTTTTGGAGCGGTTCCGGCGCGAGGCCATCGCCGCCGCCCGCCTTGCCCATCCGAACGTTGTTGCGACCTACGACACTGGTACCGACGGGGATGTCGCATTCATCGTCATGGAGTTGGTGCACGGGCGCACGTTGCGACAGGTGCTGTCCGACGAAGGGCCGATGAGCCCGCGCCGGGTCATCGACATCGGTGCCCAGGTCGCCGACGCCCTCAACTACGCCCACCGAGCCGGTGTTATTCACCGCGATGTGAAGCCGGCCAACATCCTTCTGTGCGACGACGGCCGGGCCAAGGTGGCCGATTTCGGTATCGCCAAGGCGGCTATCGAGGCCATCGAAGACGCCACCGGCGCAGGACCCGTCCCTGGTGGGAAGTCGCCGACGAGCACCAGTGACCTCACCCAGAGCGGCGCGATCGTGGGCACGGCCAAGTACCTCTCCCCCGAGCAGGTCAATGGAGAACCGGTCGACGGACGATCCGACGTCTATGCCCTCGGCGTCGTCCTTTATGAGATGGTCTGCGGCCGGGCGCCGTACGCGGGCGAGACCGATGTAGCCGTTGCCCTGCAACACCTTTCGGGCACTCCGCTTCCGCCTCGCCAAGTGCGCGCCGGCATCCCACGGTCGCTGGAATCAGTCGTGCTCCGGGCCATGGCCAAGAGTCCCGCCAACCGCTACGCGACGGCAGGGCAGCTACAGACGGCCCTGCTCTCGGTCGACCTTCGCGCCGACGACGCTGCGCCCACTAGCAATCGGGAGATCACGCCACCAGGCGGCGTCCCGAAGTTTCGCGACAGTGAGCGCTCATGGCTCGTTCCAGTCGTCCTGATCGTCATCCTCGCTATCACCCTCAGTGTCGTCGGCGTGCTGTTCGCCCGGTCGGAGACAGGCCAGAACCTTCTCGACTTGCCCGATGGTGGATCGTCGAAGGCACAACCAGCACAGGTGACAAACGTGTCGGCGTTCGATCCCGAGGGCGACGGTGGCGAACACGACAACGAGCTGGCCAACCTCATTGACGGCGACACGGCGACAACCTGGTCGACCGAGCGGTACAACAACGGCCAGTTTGGGGCGATCAAGACCGGCGTCGGATTCGTACTCGATCTTGATCAGTCACAGAAGCTCGACGAGTTACAGGTGTCGTCACCCAACCGGGGTTGGGCTGCGAGTGTCTACGTCGCCGATTCCCCCAAGGACAGCCTCGACACATGGGGGGCGCCGGTCGCAACGAAGGACGGCATCGACGGCGAGGCGACCTTCGACTTGAAGTCCCATAACGGGGCAGCCGTCCTGGTGTGGGTCACCGCACTCGGCGACAACTCGTCGTTCAGCGCAAGCGATGTCCGACTCACGACCTGACGGCTCCCCTCAGCCCGACGTCGAGCTCCTCGCCGCGGCGCGCCGGGGCGACCGCGATGCAATCGAGGCACTGCTCCGCCGCCATCAGCCCCGCCTCTACGCCGTCTGTCGTCGCATCACAGGAAATCCCCATGACGCCGAGGATGCCTGCCAGGAGGCCATGGTTGCGATCGTCCGAGGGTTGGGTTCGTTCGATGGTCGGTCAGCGTTCTCGACGTGGGTCTATCGGGTGACGACGAACACGTGTCTCGACGAATTGCGGCGGCGACGGCGTCGGCCGGACCCGGGTATCCCTGACGGCATGGCCGAGGCCGCCACAGCCGGCGACCCCGCTGAGCAAGCCGCGGCGCGCCTTGATATCGATGCCGCCTTGGCGACGCTCACGCCGGAGTTCCGCGCCGCGGTCGTGCTGCGAGACCTGTGCGGGCTGTCCTACGACGAGATCGCCGAAACACTGGAGATTCCGGCCGGCACGGTCCGTTCACGAATTGCCAGGGGACGCGCCGCTCTCCTTCCACTGCTGGCCCCGGAAGAAGCCGGGAACAACCCGGCGCCCTCAGATCGTCAAAGTCGGTGAACCATGTCTGAGCACCCCGATATCGAATCCCTCAGCGCCTACCACGATGGTGAGGCTCCAGAACTCGCCGAACACGTTGCTGGTTGCGCCGCCTGCGCCGCCGACCTGGCCCGTCTGGCGAGCGTCACCGGCGCGGTCGCCGCACCCGTCGCCGCCCTCGACAACGCCGCCGTGGATCGAATGATCAGCCAGGCGACGGCCTCCGGTGTCGAGGAAGGTGTCGGGGAGGCAGTCCCAGCGATCCCACGGCCGGTACCGGTGGTCGGTCGCCGGCGCGGATGGGCGATCCTGGCTTCGGCGGCCGCAGCCGTCGTCGTGGCCGGCGGGCTGGTGGGCTTCCTGACGAGGAGTGAAGCCGATCGCACCACCGTCAGCGAGAGCGCCTCGAGACCTGCCGCTGACGCTGCGAACCGCCAGCTCCAGGCGCCGCCGGCCGCGGTGGGCGCCGGCATTTCGGGTGACTCGCCGATCGACGGGGGCCATCTCGGGGAGGTTGCGAATGACCGGGTCCTTGCCGCCAAGGTCGACCCCACCATCGGGAACAAGGGCACTTCAGCCGCAGCCGACGTGCCCGCAACCGACGCACCAACAGAGGCGGGCGGCGCCCCCCAACCAAGGACCGTCGGGACGAGAGCCTGTGAGCCCGAGGCCCGCTCGCTCGACCCGGCCGCCGGCGCGCTCGTCTACGTTGCCGACGCAGAGCATGACGGCGCGCCCGCGAAGGTGCTCGGTTTTGGGCCAACCGGGGGGCGGCCGATCACTCTGTTTCTGCTGGCGCAGGACGGCTGTCGGCTACTCGCGAAGGCCACGCTGCCATGATGCCTGCGGCCACCGCCCCCACGGCGACGGCCGCCCACCCCTCCGTCGGAAGCTGAGCAAGGTCGCGCCCGCTCGATATCCACGCCGCCCAGACCAGGCCCGCGCCGGCAAGCACGATGCTGGCGACGGCCGGTAGCAGGCCACGGCGCGTACCGACAGCGATGACGGCCTCGGCGACGAACAGCCCAAGGAGCGCAGCTCCAGCGAAGATCGGGGCGCCGTCGAAGTTGTACTCCCCGAGGAGCAGGGCGCCCGCAGCTGCCACGGCTGCGCCGGCAACCACCGCCAACCCAGCGCGCCACGGCTCCCCCCTTCCACTGTCCACGAGGGCCAAGGGTAGGCTCACCCCATGCGGCGCAAGGTTCACGCGAGCAGTCCCCCTCCCATCACCGACCCTGCACCGACTGTCGCGAGCGCGCAACCCGCTGATTCTCCTCCGCCCGCCGACGACTGGACCGTAGAGACCCTCGATCGCATCGACGCCCTGATCGAGAAGGTCCGCTCGAACAGCACCGATCGCCTCGTACGGATCAGTCGTTACGTCGTCTTCGGCCTGCTCATCGCGATCATGGGCATCACGACGGTCGTGCTGGCCACGATCGCCCTCGTCCGAGCCCTTGATGAGGCGATTCCGGAAGAGGTCTGGCTGGTTTACCTCCTCCTCGGGGCAATATTCGTCCTCGTCGGGGCGTTCCTGTGGTCACGAAAGACCCCCAAGCTGCAAACCTGAAGGACGGGCAAGCAATGAGCGACCGTGCGAGCGAATCAATGAGTACAGCGCCCCGCTCAGCGGGGCAGACGCCGAAGGCGGTAGCCCCATGAGCGATGGCCAGAACGGCCAGGATCAACAACACGTTCGCGATGTGATCATCGTGGGCTCGGGGCCGGCGGGCCTCACGGCCGCGATCTACACGGCGCGAGCCAACCTCCATCCCCTCGTGATCGAGGGCGAGCTCTCGTCGACGAGTGATCAGCCCGGCGGCCAGCTGATGCTCACGACTGAAGTCGAGAACTATCCCGGCTTCGAGAAAGGGATTCAGGGGCCCGAGTTGATGGCCGCCTTTCGCGCGCAAGCAGCCCGATTCGGCACGGACCTGCTCACCGCCAAGGTCTCCAAGGTCGACTTCTCCGAGCGCCCCTTCCGTGTGTGGGTCGGCGACGACGAGTACAGGGCCAACACCGTCATCGTCTCGACCGGAGCCCGTGCCCTGATGCTCGGGTTGGAGGCGGAAAAGCGCCTGATGGGCCACGGTCTGTCCACGTGTGCCACCTGCGACGGCTTCTTCTTCCAGGGAGAGGACATCGCCATCGTCGGCGGCGGTGACTCGGCCCTCGAGGAGGCCATCTTCCTCACCAAGTTCGCCGACAAGGTCACCGTCATCCACCGCCGCGACTCACTCCGGGCCTCGAAGATCATGCAGGAGCGGGCATTCAAGAACGACAAGATCGAGTTCATGTGGGACTCGGTCGTTGTTGACCTTCTCGGCGACAGCCGGCTGACCGGTGCGCGGGTGCGCAACGTGAAGACGCACGAGGAGACCGAGATCAAGGTCGGCGGCTTCTTCGTCGCCATCGGCCATGTGCCGAACACGGCGCTCTTCGAGGGCAAGCTCGACATGGACGAGGGTGGCTATATCCGCACCCACGACGGCACCCGTACCACCGTTGACGGAGTCTTCGCCTGTGGCGATGTGCAGGATCACGTGTACCGCCAGGCGATCACCGCCGCCGGCACCGGTTGCATGGCGGCGATCGACGCCGAGCGCTGGCTCGAGTCTCAGCCCGAGCCCGAGGCCGAGCCGCCCGGCGACGCTCACGATCGCGCCGTCGGGGCGGCGTCATCCCCGTGAGGGCCCGGCGCGTGCTGGAATGGCGGGGCATCCACAAACGTTCTCTACAGCAGGTCCAATCGAGGAGGGTTTGATCCATGGGAGCAGGCATCACAGAGTTCGACGACAACACCTTCGATGAGCAAGTAAACGGAGCCGACCTGCCGGTGATCGTTGACTTCTGGGCCGAGTGGTGCGGGCCGTGCCGCATGGTGGCGCAGATCCTCGAGCAGATCGCAACTGAGAACGCGGGCAAGCTCGTAGTGGGCAAGCTCAACGTCGACGACAACCCGAACATTGCCCGGCGCTACGAGATCATGAGCATCCCTACGCTCCTCATCTTCAAGGAGGGCGTGCTCAAGAAGCGCCTCATCGGCGCTAAGGGCAAGGGGCAGCTCATGGAGGAACTCGCCGAGTTCGTCTAGGCCGCGCCCACCCCCGGCCAGCCGGGTCTTGTCACCGCTCGTGGCCCCTCCCCATCCCCCTCCGCTGACGCTCCGGGGGCGGGCCCCTCCCAAGCGGCGCCACCCGGCTGGCCTCCGCTTCGCTCGGCCTCCCTTCTCGGCGAGGTCCTCCATTCGCTGTGGAGAGAGAAATCTAGGAAGCTAGGGCGTCGCCGGACGAGCCGTTCTCTTCTTCTCTTCTTGCCGTCAGGCGGCGCGCCACTTTGTTGGTGCGTTCAATGCGGCGGATGAGGCTGGCCCTCGCCTTCTCGGCTTCGGGGGTGAGGTTCTCGAGGCTTTCGAGCTTCCATTCCCGCATGACGAGAGGGACGAGGATCTGGTCGTGGTGGATGGCGAGGTCGTAGATGCCGGCCCTGGCGATGGCTTTGGCGTGGGCGCTGAAGCCCTCGATGCCCGTGCCCGGCATTTCGAAGTCTCGGACCTGCTTCTCCATGGCGATAACCATGCCGGACGGATCGATATGCACGCCGGCCGTCGTCATGTCCCTGTAGAAGAGGAAGTGGAGGTTCTCGTCTTTGGCGACGCGGGCCATGACCTCGTACCCCGCGGGGTCAGTCATCAGCTTGCCTGTGTTCATGTGGGCAATGCGGGTGGCCAGTTCTTGGAGGGCCACATACACCAGACACTCGGCCGGCCCCGCGATGGGCTGGTGAAAGCCGTAGCAGACCTGGTGCATCCGGCCCCGCTCGAGGGCCACGGGGTCAACGGCTCGAGTGACCGTGAGATAGTCACGGATGACGATCGAGTGCCGGCCCTCTTCGGCCGTCCATCGGCGGCTCCAGGCTCCCCACGCGTCGTCGGCACCGAAATGGTTATCGATTGCCGAGTAGTAGTACGGAAGATTGTCCTCGGTGAGCAGGTTCACGACGAGCGCGCGCCGGACGGCGTCGTCCATTGGCACTTGTTCCGGATCCCACGCTTCGCCGGGGCTTACGCCTCGGCCTTGATCCCACGGCACGAGCTCGTGGGGGAACCATTCCTTCGAGCGGCTCAGGTGGCGTTCGAGCAGGCGCTCCGCCTCCGGCTCCAACTCGCGTAAGAGGTCAGCCTCATTCATTAGCGTTCAGCCTACCTACTAGTCGGTAGAGATAACCAGACGTACTCGCCGGCCTCAGGTATACCCCCGAGTTTTTTAGAGTATTCGCAGGTCGTCCACATCAGGAGCACAACCTGTGGATGTCAAGCCTCGGCCGGCTGCACCCTTCCACCGTCAACCATGAGCCGGTAGATACGCTCGAGGTCTTCAAGGGTGGCGAATTCGATCATTACTCGGCCGCGATCTCCGGTGAGTTGCACCTTGACGCGGGTATCGAGGCGAGATGACAGCAGCTCCTCCAATTCGAGCAGGCCCGGCGGTTGCAGCCTGCCCGTCGCGCCCTGTCCCGCACTCTTGGCTCCGCCCGAGCCTTCGGCCTGCTTGCGGGCCGCTTCCTCGACCGCCCGCACCGACATTCCCTCTTTGACCGCGCGCCGAGCGAGGCTCTCCTGAAAACCGCGATCGGGCGTGCTCAAAAGGGCACGAGCGTGCCCGGCGGTGAGCTTGCCGTCGACGAGCAGGCGCTGGATCGACGGCGGCAACTGGAAGAGGCGGAGCGTATTGCTGATTGACGCCCGGCTCTTTCCGACGCGAACGGCGAGCTCATCGTGGGTGATCCTGAAGTCCTCGATCAGTTGTTGGTACGCGGCGGCCTCGTCAAGGGGGTTGAGGTCCTCCCGCTGCAGGTTTTCCACGAGCGCCTGCTCAAGTGAGGCAGCATCGTCAGCAGACCGGACGAGGGCGGGAATCATGGTGAGCCCGGCGCGGCGCGACGCTCGCCAGCGGCGCTCACCGGCCACGAGCTCATAGGTGCCGGGGCCGGTTGCTCGCACGAGCACGGGCTGGAGCACACCGAGTTCCCGAATGGAGGCCGTTAGGGTCGCCATCGCCTCCTCGTCGAACTGTGTGCGAGGTTGCCGCCTGTTTGCCGTGATGGACGCCACCGGAATCTCCTGCAGGCCCGGTGACGCCGTCTCACTGGCTGAGCCGGGGGGAATGAGCGCACCGAGACCCTTACCCAGACCGCCGCGCCGTGCCACCGCTGACCTCCTTGGCTAGTTCCCGGTAGGCCGTTGCGCCTCTCGAGGATGGATCGAACACGTTGATCGGTTGCCCAAACGATGGCGCTTCTGACAGTCGAACCGTGCGAGGCACGATGGTGCGGCACACCTTGGTGCCGAAATGCTCACGCACATCCTTGGCCACCTGATCAGACAGGCGGGTTCGGGCGTCGTACATGGTCAAGACGATCGTACTCAGCTCCAGTCGAGGATTCAGATTACTTTGAACAAGTTGAATGTTCTTGATCAGCTGTCCTAGGCCCTCCAGGGCATAATATTCGCACTGAATTGGCACCAATACTTCGCTGGCGGCGGCGAGACCATTCACCGTGAGCAGGCCCAAAGACGGCGGACAATCGATGAGCGTGAAGTCGAAGTCGCCCGCAAGCCGGTCGATCGCGCGACGGAGCTTCAGCTCGCGGCTGAAAGCGGGCACAAGCTCGATCTCCGCGCCGGCCAGGTCAATCGTGGCGGGCACGACGAAGAGGTTCTTGACCGCGGTCGGCTCGATGCAGTCCTCGAGCGGCGCGTCGTTCATGAGCACGTCATAGACCGAGCCGGTGATGTTCCGAGGATTCACCCCGAGCCCGGTCGTAGCATTCCCCTGGGGGTCGAGGTCGACCACTAGGACCCGGTAGCCCAACTCGGCCAAGCCTGCGCCCAGATTCACGGCGGTCGTCGTCTTGCCAACACCACCCTTCTGGTTCGCGACGGCGACGGCGCGCGGGAGGGGGCGGACGCTGGCAATTTGTGCGTGCGTTAGGGCTGGCGAGGGCGCTGCGGTCTCAGCAGGCTCGTCCTCGGGCCGCGCGTTCTCAGATAGCGCTTCTTGAGGTAGCGCGTCCTCGGGTGAGGTTGCCTCCGAGCTCGCTTCGTCTGGGCGTGGCGCCTCGGGTGGCCGGTCCGGGACGTCCGGCGCGGCGGGGAGGTCCGGCATGAGAGGAGCGTCCGGCCCAGCCGGTGAAGGTAGGGGGACCTCGGGCGCGTCGGGGGCCTCGGGCGGGGGTGCGAAAGGTGATACGTCCGGTGACGGTGCAACCTCAGGGAGGTCCGGTGCGTCCGGCGCACCGGGTGCCGGCAGATCCGGTGACGCATCGGGA
>DATLEI010000036.1:0-40093 GCA_035525375.1 Acidimicrobiales bacterium | reverse complement strand
CACGCCTTCACCTCCGAGCGCAAGTCCTTCCTGGGCATCCCCGCGGGCACGCGGTTCTACGAAGAGTCCACCTTCTGGAACCCGTCGTGGACCATCACCCACGGCGCCATCCAGACGACGAACATCTTCGACCTCGACACGACGGCCATCGCTTTGGGCACGGGCAAGCTGCTGTCGCCGGAGTCGTACAAGAAGATGGTGTCAATTGAGCTGAGGGGCAAGACGACTGCGCAGCCCAACTGTCCGGAAACCTGCTTCGCCCAGAACGACAGCTACTCCTACGGGCTCGGCATCGTCGAGACCGGCAACTGGCTCATGCAGGATCCGCTGTTCTCAGGTGAGGCCGGCGCGTTCGCCTACCTGCCCTCGCAGAAGGTGGCGATTTCCGTGGCGGTCACGTTTGCCGAGGACGCGTTCGGCCCCGACGGGAGCTACACCGAAGCCACCGGCGCCAACGGCGCCGACCTACTCTGGCGCGCCATTGGCAACATCGTGGCGCCGAACGATCCGCCGCCTTCCAAGAGGAAGTAGACGGCCGGCTCGACGAGCCGGTCAACCCGGGCGGGCCCCAGTCGAAGGATCGAGGATGAGCGGCGGTGTCCGCTTTGTCTGATCGACGTCGAACATCGTGGCCATGCTCGACGCCTTTGCATCGAAGGACTGGTCGCCGATACGGCCGAGTTCCCAGTTGTCCTCGATGAAGCGCAGGATGGAGGTCTGGTCGAGAACCTGGTGGTCGACGTAGTTCTGGCGAGAGAACGGGGAGATGACCAGGAGGGGTAGCCGGGGCCCGTAACCGCAGCGGTCGAGGTACGCGCCGGGCTCAGGCATGCCGCACTCCCCCGGCGCGGACAGGAAGTCGTTGGCCGGATCGTTCGATGGGTTGACGATGGGGCCAAGCACGTGGTCGTACCAGCCGTCGGAATCGTCGTAGGAAACGATTATCGCCATGTCGTCCCATTCCGGCCGTTCTTGCAGCCGGTTGATTGTCTCGACGAGGAACCGCTGCTCGTCGAGCGGATCGGAATACCCGGCGTGACCGTCCTGGTAGCCAGGCGCCTTGAGGAAACTGACGGCCGGTAGCTCGGGAGCGCTCCAGAAGTCCTCGAGGTCGTACTGGTGGTTGGCCGCGTCGTTCTTGCCCACCATCGCCGGTGACGACGGTGCGAGGTGCTGGGGGTTGGCCGTCGACGTGTAGTACTGGAAGGGCTCATGGTGAGGGATGTAGTCGGTGACCATGTGTCCGCCGATGTTGGGGTGGCTTGACCCGCACACGATCGGCTGACCTGGCGCCGAGGTAGGTCGGAACCCTCCCTCGAACCAGCCCCAGGTGACCCCGCGCTCATTGAGCAGGTTGCCGACATTGCGGCCGCTGAACCCGACTGTCGGGCTCTTGGAGCAGGCGTCATGAGTCGGGTCGGCATCTTGGATGAGGGTGCCGTTGGCCACGTAGCCCGGCAGGTCTACGGGGACGGCCCCGTGCGTCTGCCCGGACACGAGGTTGATGGCGCCGGCGGTGGATTGGCCGAACGTGGACGCGAAGAAATTGTCACTCATGGCGAACTGCTGGGCGTAGTTCCACATCGCCGTCACTGTGTTCCCGTCGAAGAAGCCCATCACTGTTGATCTATCCGCGCACTGGCCGCCTGTGTTCTCGACGAACGCGTCGACCAAGCCGTGGTTGTAAGCCTTCTGCTCTGCGGCGTACTCGTGATCCTGGTCGCAGGTGAGGGCCTCGGAGCGGTCGAGGCGGTGGGGATTGGCACCGTTCGGATTGGCAGTGAGCAGTGTGGCGTCGAGACCGTTGACCGCCGGCGTGTCCGCTCTGGCATCAAACGTGGGTTGGCCCGACGGGTTCTCCGCGCGCGGGTACGTAGCGAAGTAGTGGTCGAACGATACGTTCTCGTCGTAGATCACCACCACGTGCCCAATGGGAGTGGTGCTTCCCTCTGCGCGCCGAGGGCCTTCGATGGTGTTGGTGCACGCCGCTGCGGTAAGAGCCACGGCCAGCGCTACGATGAGCCCGCACGACCGGCGATGCTTCATGCCGAGAACCTAGTCACTCATGGCGGCCGCCGAAGTGTGGATTTTGCCCTATTTGCGCTCTAGCCGACGCAGCCGGGCACGCTGCCCGGAGGCTGGCAGTTGTTGGGTGAGTTGTTGGCGACGAGGGTGTTGCTCAACGTGACCGCACCGCCGCCCTCAAAGATGCCTCCCCCAGTGGCGGTTCCCCCGCTGGTGACGGCTTGGTTGCCGACGATCGAGCTGTTCGACACCGATGTCGAGGCGGTCTCGTTGAAGATGCCCGCGCCGCGTGCCCGGCAGCCCGCCCCGGTACACGACACCGCGTTGCTGCTGATCTGCGTGCCGCTTGTCGTCGATAGTGTCCCGACGTTGCTGTGGATGCCACCACCCTCGGCCACGCAGCCGGAGGCCGCGCACGAGGCTTTGTTTGCAACTACCCGACTTCCCTGAATCGTGGTGTTGGCATTGTTGAGGATCCCGGCGCCAAAGGTCTTGCAGTTGGCGTTGGAACACGTCAACGAGTTCTGACTGACTTCGCTGCCGGAGATGGCGGTGGTTCCGGAGTCATCGAAGAGACTGCCGCCTGCAGCCGTGTCGCACCCCGCTGATGCGCAGAACACGAGGTTGCTCGTAAGAAGCGAACCGTTAATCGCCATCGTGCCGCCGGTCTTGTAGATGCCACCGCCGCGCGCCGCACAGGTGCTTGACGACTGGCAGGAGGCGTTGTTGCCGCGCACCTGGCTGTTGGTCAGCGTGAGGGTGCCTGAGGTGAGGATGCCGCCGCCCAGCGCGAAGCCGTTATTGCAGGCCGAGTTGGAACACACGATGCTGCCGCCGGTCACGATGACACCAGAAAGGGTGAGGTTGCCGTTGACCGCGACCCGCAGGATGCGGAAGTCAGGGGCATCGAGGGCCCGTGCGAGCGTCGCCCCTCGGATGGTGATGATGCTCGACACGACCGGTAGGCCATTTGGGGCACCAAAGTCACCAGTGGTGCTGTTGTCGACCGCGGCCAACGTGAAGGTGCTCGAGGCCTCGATCGTGTCCGCACCTGAGCCGGCGGGGCACGCGTCGACCACCGCATCCGTGTTGGCAGCCGTGATCGCCTCGCGAATTGAGCAGTTCCCATTGACGACGTTGTCCACCGCCCCAGCCGTCACGGGGATGGTTGCGGCCTGGGCGGGAGATGCCGTGACTACGAACGCTGTCGCTGTCGCCACCATCGCCGCCAGGATCGAAAGGCCGGTTCGCGCGCTTGTTCGCCGTTGCAACATCGGGACCTCCTTGTTCGCTGACTACGCCACGCTGGCAAGGCCGCAATTCTGTCACTATCTGTCAATCGCCGGCGGGTTCTCCGCCGTTCAGCCGAGACTGTCGATGGTGAGCGGGGTGTCGGCCCAGCGCCACGCACTATCGGACTGAGCGCGAATGTCACCGCTTGGCTTTTGTTGGGCGTCGAGCGATTTCCAAAGGCCAAACAGCGAGCGGCCATTGTTCGGAAAGCTCACCAGGTCGGCTCTGAAAACAGCTTCAGCATCCTGAGGACGCCCCGTCCGCAGTAAGAACGCTCCGTAGGTCTCACGCGCCGGGTAATAGAAGGGTGGCGGCTCGTCGTAGTACAAAGCGTCGAACCGTCCGAGCGCTGACCGGTACGACGCGTCGGCGGCCGCATTGTCGCCGCTCGCCTCGGCGACACGGCCGCGAAGGAGGTCTTGGTCGAGCTCGACGAGCGCTGACGCGGGATTGTTCTGGAACTCGTAGCGGGCATCACCAAGCCGTGGCAGGTCGTCGGACTTCAGTACCTCGTCCGACGCCAGTAGCTCTGACCGAGCGCCCTCGACATCTCTTGTGGCGGCAAGTGCGAGACCTCGGTTGATGTGCCAGAACGCGAGTGTCGCTTTGAACCAGCGGCTCGGCTTGGGATAGCCGAGGACCTTCGACCACTCGTGAAAGCGAACCAGGAAGCTCTGCTCCATGGGGAGGAGGTACTCCTGCGCGGGGGTCACGGCCAGTTCAGCCTTGACCCGCTCGTGGAGCTCGCGTGCCCGCACTGCGTTTCGCGCCCGCGGCCGCCGTTGGCGAGGACGCTGGTCAGGAAGTAGAGGTTGTGGTCGCCGTGCGCGATCCAGTACAAATCGTCCGTTCCGACCCTCTTCCGGTAACGCTCGTCTTGGACGATGGCGTCGTTCCCCGACACCATCGCCGAGCCCCAGTCACCGACGCGGGCGTAAATGTGGGAGGCGGCGTGAACCAGGTGCGCTTGACCCCAGGCAATGGACTTGATGCGGGCGGCAGCTGGAAGGGCCAACTCCGGATCCTGCGACGCCTCGACTGCGTGTATGTAGTAGTGGAGGGCGCCAATGTGATCGAGCTCCCGCGCCATGACGCCCTCCAGGATCGCCTTCACCTGCGGGATTTCTGGGATCGCTGGCGTCGCATGGTCCGTGACCGGAAGCGTGGGCTTACCGTTGTAATTCCATGCGCGCCAGGGAATGAGGTCGAGCCCGGCCTCAGCCGTGAGAGTGGCGACATTGGTGTCATTCGGAAACGCCGCCATGGCGGCTTGCATCGTCGACCAGTAGGCCTGGTCGAGTGGCAAGCGCGAGGTGGTGCCGAATGGCTCGAGACTTTTGTCGGTCGAGAACCGGACGGTGAGCGAGTCGACGAGGGCTCGCTCGAGGGGGCCTGCCGAATCGTCGCCGTCCTGAAGCTGGCGAACAGCGAGGTCGAGGAAGTGATTCGCCCGGCTTGCTCGTAGCGGGTCCATCCCTAGGTTGATGTTCGGCCCGTAGGCGTACGCGATGCCCCAGTTCGCGATCGCCAGGGAGGGGTCGAGGCGCAGGGTCATCTCGAAAGAGCGGATGGCGTCCTCGTGGGCGAATCCGAAGAGCTGGGCCAGACCCTGGTCAAACCACCGCTGGGCTTCGGGATCTCTGGTGGATACCGGCATGTGAATTGGGCCGAGCCCGGGTTGAAGGGTTGGCGGTCCTTGGTACCGCCCGAACACCGAGTCCCACTGCGCGGCGGCATCAGGATCGGCACGACCCAGCGCGGAGTTCTTCTCCGTACAGCCCTGAACGAGCAAGGCGACGGCGAGAACGACGGCGACCGCCGAGCCGCGGAAGGTGTGAGGTCCGCATCTTGGACCAGGCGTCGGTGCCAGACCGCAAGTTAACGCTTGACTGCGCTTCCTCGGATCCGGTGAAGGACGCTCACCCCTCTGCCGTTGTACCGGATAACTTCACCCGATGTGGCTCGTGCGACCATGAGGTTTGGGATGGGGGGCGTCGTCGCGCCGCGCCGTGGCCGTACTTCGGTCGTGGCCGTGCTTGTTCTGGTCGCCTCCATGATGACGGTCGCACCCCGGCCGTCGGTGGCCGACACCGTCTCCCCGGACTCCGGGCCTGGCATCTCGGGCGGCGCCCTCGTCACTCAGGTCGGCGACCTCGAGATCGCCTTCTTCCCATGCCCGGCCGACCCGTCGAAACGCGGCGACTATCAGACGTACAAGGTCCCCCCCGGCACGACATCGCTATATGTAGAGGCCGTCGGTGGCCAGGGAGAGACGCCCGACCGCAACGAGACCGGCTGGGGGGGCCTCGGGAGCCAGGTGACAGCATCGTTACCGGTTAAGCCCGGCGAGCTCTTGAAGATGGGTGCCGGTTGCGGCGGAACCTCCGCCGGCGGCGTATCGCCATACGCCAATGGCGGGGGCCGGGGACTCGGTCGCGACAAGACCACCTACTTCATCCGTTCGTACGGCATCGACGGTGGCGGCGGAGGCGGTGCCTCGGCCGTGCTCGACGCCCAGGGCGCGCCCCTTGTCGTGGCCGGCGGGGGCGGCGGGTCCGCAGGAGGCGCGACCGCGTGCTACGGCATCGCCTTTGTCCCCCCGCCACCTCCTCCGGGCCGGGCCGGGGTCGCGCCGCGCCCCTCGAACGTCGGCCCGGCGACGAATTACTACACGGTGTGCATCCCGCCGTTGTACGTGCCTGGCGCTGACGGTGGGGTCGGCGGCAAGCCCGCGGGAGCCGGGGCGGTCGGTCAGGGCAACCCCTCGCCTGCGGCTCAGGGCGGATGCTCGGCGGGGAGGGCTGGTCAGCGTGGTCACGACTTCGACCAACTCGGCGCGGGCGGCGCAGGGGGCGGCGGGGGCGGTGGGTACCGAGGCGGGTGCGGCGGCTCGGCGGCGCCACGGACCCCGGGCATTCCAATCTTCAGCGCCGCCGTGACGGGCATCGCCGGCAACGGCGGCGGCGGAGGAGAGTCATTCGTCCACCCCAAGGCGTACGCGCCGTCGTTCAAGGCCGCCGACAACGCCGGCGATGGGTATGTCCTCGTCCTATCGGGTGCCGATAGCGCCCGCACCTTCACCGATCACTACACGCGCCGCGTGGTGTCGCACTGCATACCCGCCGGTACGGACAGGATCTTCGTCGATGCCACTGGTGGGGCGGGCGCCGACGGAGAGTCGTCGCAGGACGGGGCCGGGGGCGGCGCCGGGAGAGTGCAAGCCGTGGTCGGTACCAGTCCCGGCACCCAAACGATTGTTCAGGTCGGAGAGTTCGGCCGTGGCAACGGGGGCTGGGGTGGCCACGACTTCGACGGCGGAGAGGGTCACGGCGAGGCCGGTTCGGGAGGCGCCGCATCGGTGGTCCAGATGACCTCAGCGCGGTGCGGCGCGCCGACACCGCGAATCGACCCGAGCTCGCGCCACCAGGTGGTGGCTGGTGGCGGGGGTGGCGGCGGCGAGGGTGGCGCCTTCAGTACCCAGGGCGGCGATGGCGGCCACGGCGGCCAGCCCCCGGGCCACGGCGGTCATGGCGGCAGCGAGGGTGGGGGATGTTCCGGTGGTGACGGTGGCCGGGGGGGTGCAAACGACACGAATCGCGGTGGAGAGGGCACCACCTCGTCAACCGGTGGTGACGGTGGCGGCGGGGGCGGAGGACTCCGAGGAGGCGGAAAGGGTCACGGTGAGTCCGACGGCGAGAGCTGCGCCGGTGGTGGCGGTGGTGGTGGCCGGTCGGCGGTCATCGGGCCGGTCTTCCCTCCCGTCGTCCACACCCACGGCCCCGGCGGCGAGCAGGGAGGGGATGGCTCGGTGACGCTGTTGGTCCCGTTCCCATCCAAGCGCGACGAGGTGGCTGTGGTAAGCGGTTCGAAACAACAGGCGTTCCCGGGGAGCGACTACTCCGAAGCCTTGGTCGCCCAAGCCCTCGACGATTTCGGGCTCCCGATCCCGAACCGCGTGATCACATTCAGCGCTCCCGACGGGTACGTCACCTTCGCCAACGGCTCGACAACCAGGACAACAGTGACGACCGATGGCGCGGGCAAAGCGAGTGTCGCGGTCAGAGCGTTGAGTCCTCCCGTGAACACCGGCGACTTCCAGGTGACCGCCAGTGCCGCGACAGGCTCCGACGGTCGGCCGATCAAGGCAGCCGGTTTCGCCCTCTACAACAAGCGACTCCCTACATCGCTCATGCTTACCTCCTCGACCAGCGCCAACCGTACGAACCCCGGTCAGCCGGTGGAGTTCACGGCGACGGTCAAGACAGCACCGCTCGACCCCTACAACCCCGACAGCGGCCACGCCAGCGTCTTCGGCGTACCGTCCGGCCCGGTGCGGTTCTCGGTCGACGGCCAGGTGGTCACGACGGCGTCCCTCGCTAATGGCACGGGCAGGTTCCGGGTGCCCAGCTTGAGCCCCGGCCTGCACGTCGTCGAGGCCGCCTATCTCGGCGACGGTCGCATCTTCGGGCCGACTTCATCCAGCCTGGCCCAGGCCTCGGCGCTCGACCCCGTCACTCTCGGCTTGTCGTCGTCGAACCCTGCGGCGACAACTGGGACACCCATCCGGTTCACGGCGACAGTGAAGGCGCCGGCTGGTGTGACCAACGTCCCGACGGGAGCGGTGCAGTTCTCCGTCGACGGCATTCAGCGGGGTAACCCGGTGCGCGTCGCGTCCAACGGGAGCGCGATGTCGGCCCCCGTGGTTGACCTCACGGCCGGTCTGCACACCGTCGTTGCCTACTACCTAGGCGACAGCAACTTCCTGGAGCAGGTCACGAGCCTGCCCCAGCACATTCAGGCGGGACGAATCCAACCGGTGCCGACCCGACCGGATCGGTGTGGAACCCTCCATCGCTGGTCGACCCGCTGCCCGTTCTCGTAGTCCGAGACGCCGCTCAGGACGTCAGCGACCGCTTGTCACTGTTGACGTCGCCCCCGCTGCGTTACAGGGCGACGTTGCCGGTATGGCCCCTGTGCACCGTTGTGATCGAGCCGGGGACCACCACACGCAGTCGTGAGCGGCTGGTGATTGGCGTCGCCGCTATAGGGCGGAGGGCGTGAAGAAACCGGAGCTGTAGTTGCCAATGCCGGTGACCTGCACGTGCCTGCTGAAGATGGGCGCGCCGGCGCAGGTGGAGTCGTTCGGACCGAAGGCTTTGAAGGTGATGGACCCGGTGGGACTCGATGCGCCCGAAAGAGTGGCCGTGCCGCTGATTGGTTGGCCGACGTTGACGGGGCCCGGGGGCGCCGCTTGGGCGACGACAGTCGGCGTCACTTGAACGATCACCGACGTCTCGTCTGCATCCTGGCAAGGGTTTTGGACGCCAAGGTTGTTTTGGTCGCCGCTGTATTCGGCCTTCCAGGAGTAGCTGCCCGTCGCGGTCACGGCGACCGGCGGCGAGGTGTAGTCGCCGTTTCCGTTGACCGGCACGGGCGCCGACACGAACACGGGCGCGGTGCTGCAGGCCAGGCCGTGGAGGTGGCGGTGGCGGTGGGCGGCGCGCCGCTCAGGGCCCTTCGGGCCCCGCCGAGGGGGACGAAGGAGCGGCCTACTCCGGCGATCTGAGTTGAACCGTCGGGAAGTAGGTGCGATACCGAGCGGCATCGCGCGTGAGTAGCGCGAGATCGGCCACGGCGGCATGCGCGCCAATGAAGAAATCCGGGAGCGTCGACGACCTCGATCCCTTGTTCCGGCGATAGTCGAGGAAGGCCTTTCCAGCCAGGAACGCCGATTCCCAAGGCACGGCCAACCGCCCGTAGTCCGGTGGTGGGAGCGCCTCTTCAACGTCCTCGATAAAGCTGAACCGAACCGACACCTCGGCGTAGATGATCGGGTTGATGAACAGCGGGCCGTCATCGGCGGCGCTGGCGAGCGCGTTCGCTGACCACTCGAGCCAGCTCTCGTCCTCCGTGATCACGTCGAGCAGCACATTGCTGTCGACAAGAGTCCCGAGCACCAGATCAGCGGGGCCGGGTAAGTTCCATGATCTCCTCGGTGCTGAGCCGCACATCGCCCCGACCGCGCAGGCGGTCTGCTAGCTGTCGCCCGCGGCTCGATCCGCCTTGGACCTTGCGGACGACGATTGCGTCATCAGCCCTTTCGAACACAACCTGGGTGCCGGCACCGAAACCCAAGGCGTCGCGCAACTCCTTGGGAATTGTGACTTGCCCTTTCTCGGTGACTCTCATGTAGGCATCTTACCAGTAAGACTCTTACCACCCCGACCCCTGGCGTTCGCGTCAGATTGCCGGTGGTGGATGAGCTTGCCGTGGGTGCCGATCAGGTTGGGCACGAGCAGGTCAACCTCCGCAGCCGCTTTGAGGCGGATGCCGACTCGAGGCAGTTCCGCATCCGGCGAGGGAGGGGTGGACGGAGTCCGGTCAGGGTATTGACGCTTGGTCGACAAACCACCAACGACAGGAGCACCGTTATGTCCACGACACAAAAGTCAATCGAGATCGACCTCCCCGTAGCAAACGTCTACAACCAGTGGACGCAGTTCGAGGACTTCCCCATGTTCATGGATGGCGTGCAGAGCGTTACCCAGCACGACGACAAGCATTTGCACTGGGTCGCCGAGATCGCCGGCACCCATGAGGAGTGGGACGCCGAGATCGTCGACCAGGTGCCCGACGAGCGCATCGCCTGGCGAGCGACGACGGGGACCACGAACGACGGCGTCGTCAGCTTCGAGTCACTTGCCGCCAACTCGACCCGGGTGACATTGGACCTGGATGTGGAGCCGGAAGGCCTGAAGGAGAAGATCGGGGAGAAGCTCGGCTTCGTCTCCAAGCAGGTCGAAGGCGACCTCAAGCGCTTCAAGGAGTTCATCGAATCCCGTGGCGCTGAAACCGGCGCATGGCGGGGACAGGTCTAAGGGCTCGACCCCACATCGGTCTCGAGGGCCGGCCACCTCGCATGGTGGTGGCCGGCGGTGCTCAGGAATGAGCACCACTTCCTCCACGCGACGGCCGCGCTCCTCGTTTCCATTACCGGGCCCTCTGTCTTCTGAGCAGCAACTTTACTGAGCAGCCCCAACCCTGAGCAGCCCCAACGGGGTTCGAACCCGTGTCTCCGTTGCCCGGAAACCCTCAAACGGCTGCGTGATGGGATTGGACACATCCACTCCACGACGTGGTCTGCGTTGATTGAGAACCGCTGCTTATGATCAACGGGTGGATATCCGGCACCTGAAGTGTTTCGTGGTGGTGGCCGAGGAGCTGCATTTCGGCCGCGCCGCGGCCCGGTTGCATATCGCCCAGCCGGCGGTCAGCCAGACGGTGATCGGGTTGGAGCGCGAGCTGGGTTTGGCGCTATTCGAGCGCACGAACCGCCGGGTCGAGCTGACAGACGCGGGGCGCGCCTTGCTGGGCGAGGCGCGGAGTGTTCTTGACCGCGTGGATGGCACCTTGGCCTTGGCCGAGCGGCTGCGGTTAGGCACCGCCGGTCGGGTGAACGTGGCGGTCACCCCCGCGCTGCCGCCCACCCTGCTCACCGAGCTGCTGGCCGTGTTCCGAGCCGCCGCGCCCGACGTCAAGGTGGTGGCCAAGTCGGTCGGCGACATCCCCGACCCGTTGACCGGCCTCGGCGGCCGCTTCGACCTCGCCATCCTGCGCGGTCAGATCCAGGCTCCGGGCATCGCCAGCGTCGTGGTGGTCACCGAGCCGGTCGGTGTCGCCGTCCCCGCCTCCCACCGTCTGGCGTCGTCGGAGTCGGTGTCGGCCCGTTCGCTGGGCGGCGAGCCGCTCGCCGCGTTTCCCCGGGGGGCGGCACCCGCGGAGTTCGATCGGATCTTCGCGGTTCTGGCTGCCGCCGGCCTCGACGACGTCGGCGAGATCCACGAGTCGCCGCCCGGCGCGGTCGACGCGTCGCTGCGGTTGGTCGCCGCCGGCGAGGCGCTCTCGCTGAAGCTGCGCAGCGAGGTCGACGCCTTCGGGTCGTCCGGCGTCGTCTGGCTGCCCTTCGCCGACGTCGACCTGTCGGTGGTGGTGTCGGCGGCGTGGCGGTTCGATGTCACCTCGCCGGCCACCCGCCGGCTGGTCGACGCCCTCTCGAGCTGGCTCAACCAGCGAACATAAGGAGGGCTTATCGGTGCATTGCTATCGCGTCCTGGACCGGACGACCGCTGCGGTGTTCACTGCGACCATGACGACTCACGTGAAGCCCACCCACAGCGGACCACCCACGGCGGAGCTGTACTTCGAGGTGCGCGGCAGTGGCGCCCCGGTGCTGCTCATCGCCGGTACCCCGGGCGACGGCGGCCAGTTCGACGAGCTGGCCGACGTCCTCGCCCGCGATCACCTGGTGGTCACGTACGACCGGGTCGGCACATCCCGCAGTCCGGCGCCGCCCGCGTGGACGGACACGACTGTGGCCGACCAGGCCGACGACGCCGCCAGGCTCTTGCGAAAATTGGTGACCGAGCCGGCGACGGTCTACGGGACCAGCAATGGCGCCGCGGTCGCGCTGGAGGTGGCGTTGCGTCACCCGACACTGGTGTCCCGGGCGATCTTGCACGAGATGCCGCTGCTCGCCGTCCTGGCGGACCCGGGACCGGTCGGCGCGATGCTCGGCGACGTGATCGGCAGCGCCATGGCCGCCGGCGGCCCGCGCGCCGCGCTCGACGCCTTCCTGCGCTTCGCCTACGGCGACGCCATCGTCGACGCCTGGCCGAGCGACCTTCGGGCCCGGCTCCTCGCCAACGCCGACATGGCCTTCGCGATCGAGTTGCCCGCCTTCCAGGCCTACCGCCCCGACGAGGCGGCGCTGGCCGCCCACCACCCGTCCTTCGACGTCGCGGTCGGCGTGGACCAACAGGCGCCGTTCTTCCTGGAGGCCGCCGGGTGGCTGGCCAACGGGAGCCACAGCCCGATCATCCGTACGCCGGGCGCTCACGGGCCGCACTTCAGCGACCCCGAGGCACTCGCGGCCATGTTGTTCCCAGGCGGGTGAATGTCAGCGGACCGTCGTGCGTGTCCTGCTGACGGCGGCGCCGAGCATCGGCCACATCGTGCCCATGCTCGGCGTCGCCACCGCGCTGCGCGACGCCGGCCACGAAGTCCGCCTCGCCACCCACGCCAGCGGACACGACCTTGCTCTCCACGCCGGGCTCGACGTCATCGCGGCCGGCATGAGCGAAGCGGACATGCTCGCCGAACGCCGCCACCGGTGGCCCGACACCGAGCACCAACCGCCGTCGGCGTGGGGGGTCCGCATGTTCACTCAGATCCTCGCCCCCGCCATGATCCGGGACCTTCGCTCCATTGTCGAGGACTGGCACCCGCAGCTGCTCATCCATGAAGAGGGCGAGTACGCCGGTCCCCTTGCCGCCGCGACAGCCGGCATCCCATGCGTCACCCACGGTTGGGGCAGCCCGCTGCGATCCGTCGCCGACCTCACCGCACTCGAAGTCGACGCCGCGCCGTTGTGGGACGCGGCCGGCGTCGACATGCCCGCCGCCGCCGGCCTCTACCGTGACGGGTTGCTCAACCCCTGCCCGGCCTTCCTGCAGGCCCACCCGCCCGGCGCCGCCGCCTCGTGGCCTGTCCGACCGACGGGGCTGCCGTCCCGGCATAGTCAGGACGCGCCGGCGGACGAAGTCGGACGCCTCGGCCCTCTCGCCTACGTCGGGTTCGGAACCGTCGCCCACTTCGCCGACGCGCCCGACGAGATCCGCGCCGCGGTCACCGCCGTAGTGAACAGCGGGCTCGGCGCTGTCGTCACCACCACCGACGACTCACTCCGCGGTGAATTGCTCGACGCGCATCCCGCCGGCGTCGAGCTGCGCTCGTTCGTCGAGTTCCGCGAACTGTTTCCGACGTGCCGGCTCGTCATCTCCCACGGCGGCGCTGGAACGGTGCTCGCCGCCCTTGCTGCCGGCGCCCCCCTGGTACTCCTTCCACGCGGCGCGCCGAGCCAACGCCGCATGGCGGACGCGTGCACCCGAGCGGGCCTCGGCCGGCTGGCGACAGTCGCCGACATCCACCACGTCGTACCCGCGGTTCTCAACGACGACCTGATAACGCGCCGGTGCGCCGACGCAGCCGCATACCTCGCCGCCATGCCGCCCCCGGTGTCGGCCGTCCCAGCCCTGGAACGGCTTGTTCGATGAGCGGGCCACTTGGGCGAACGCCTGCTCGCCCAAGCAGAGAGTAATGAACACCGACGCCGTAAACGACTGATGGGGACGTCGGCGACCCTGATGCGACGGGAACCGCCAGGAGCGCACCCCGCGAGCACCAGCGACTGCGGACGCCGCGGCCGACCCCAGGACGATGTTGATCTCGAACGACGTGTCCACGTCAATGAGGGCGAGATCCCCACGGCACGCGCCGTGCCCGGCCACCCGGGTTCCGGATCTCCTACCCTTCCGGGTGGACCATCCGGCGCGATGGCACATTGACCGACTTCGTCGATCCTCAATCAGGCGCCTACCTGAGGGTCGACTGAATCTCCGGCCGCGTCGGCATCTCGCGATCAGACTGCCGGAGGACGCTGCGGTACGAGCATCGACGCGATCTCCTTGCCCATGGCGACCGCGTTGTTGGTATCTGCGTCCGAGGTCGGCCCGAGCGTCACGTAGGCGATGACGAGGGTCTTGGTCTGCATGTCGTAGTAGACGACGCCGGCGTAGCCGCCAAATGCCGGGTTCATGAACAACCAATCTCCGGCGTGGGCGATGCCGTACGCGAAGAACCTTTCCTTCGTCAGCGGCCCGAGGCCAGCTGTGGACGGTGCCATCAGGGCCCTCTGCTGCTCGTCATTGAGGAGAGCGCCGTCGGCCAGTCCCCGAATCCATTTCGCGACGTCGGCGACGGTCGTGTTCATGTTGCCGCTGTGCAGAAATGCCGTCGGATTCCAGAACGACGAGTCCTCGAATACCCCGCGCTCGTTGGTGTAACCGTGCAGGAATGGTTCCTTGATCTGCGGCGTCAACTCAACCCTGCTGTCGCGCATCTCGAGCGGATCGAGGACGCGTTCCTGTAGGAGCTCGCCAAGCTTCTTGCCCGTCGCCTTCTCCATCACCTCGCCCAGCAGGACGAGGTCACTGTGTGCGTACGCCCACGCCGTTCCGGGCTCGAAGACCGGTGGGCGTTCGTTGGCGAGCGCAATCAGTTCTGCGCTGGTGAAACCCTTGATGGGGTTGTCGTAAAACTGCTTCAGGAAGGTGGGGTTCGTCACATAGTCGGAGACACCCGAAGTGCTGTTGGCGAGCATCTTCGGAGTGATCTGGGCGGCGCGGGGGAAGTCTGGCAGCCACTTCGAGATCGGCTGGTCCTGCTTGACGATGCCCTCGCCATCGAGCTGGAAGAGGACCGTCGAGAGCATCGCTTCCATCGGCTGCCCAATGCGCACCTGCATCTCTGGTGTCGCCGGAACGCCAACCGGCGAGTTTCCTGCCGCGCCCACTGCGATGACTTCATCGCCACGCCAGACGCCATAGACGGCACCGGTGAGGTCCTGCTCTTTCATCTTCTGCTGGACAATGTCGACGACCTTCTGACCCTCTGGCCCAAGCTGCGGCTTGACAGACGCCGGCGCGCTATCCGAAGCATCGTCGGAGCTGTCGCTCGAGCACGAGACAAGGCCAAGCGAAAGGACAACAACGAACACCGCGCAAAGGCCACGTCGCGGTCGATTCGAAAGGCTCATGTCAATCTCCTTCAGGAAACGAGAACGGTATGGGGTCGTCAATCTACGCCGACCTGGAAAGACCACGTGCGTGGTTCCTCGACAACAAGGTGGCTCGAGCGGCGAACCCGAGTACCCGATCGCATAACAGGGTTGAAGGTCAACTCCAAGCATGTTGGGATATGGGATCGTGACTGACGATCGGGCTTTCGGAGCGCTGGGGACGTTCTTGAAGCGGTTGGCCTCGACCCCCGCTAAGCGGCGTAGCCGAGTCGCCGCCGAGGCGCCGCTGGAAGGCGTGAAGGAAGCGGCGCTTTACCATCCGGATCCGTTCGTGCGCCGCAATTGTCACTGGTTCCTCGACCATTACGCGAACGAAACATCGGCTGAGGTGTTCGCGCTCGCACTTGGCGACCCGGTCGAGCCAGTTCGCAACGCCGCACTGCACTCCAGTGTCCCCTATGTCCTCCGCCGTGCTCGATTCACTTCGCGCCGCCCGGGGTTGGATCAACTACAACCCCGGGCCGCCCTTCGACTTCCTCGCCGGCGCGCATCCGGCGACGGAGGAGCAGCTCGCCGTGGAGCTCGACGCCAGCAGAGGCGTCGAGCACGTAGGTCAATGGCTATCCGTCGCAGTGCTCGCGCATGTCGCGAATGACGTCAGCAGCCGCGCCATCCCGTGGAGGCTGGGCCTATGGTTCGGCGATGCGATCCTCGATGTTGAAAAGCGTGGTGGCGGTGTGCGTTCTTTCCCTCGTGTTGAGCGGCTGTTCCGGCGACGATTCACCGACCCCCGAAACAAGAAAGTCCCTCGACGCCACGGTCGCTAAACAGCTCGACGCCGCGATCGTGAAGGAACAGACGCAGGAATCTGTGCCCGGCGTCATCGTCGGGATCTGGAGCCCGGCGGGCGACTACGTCCGCGCGTTTGGCGTCGCCGACAAGGCGACGCGCGCTCCCGTGAAGACCGACTTCTACAGCCGCCTGGGCAGTGAGACCAAGACCTTTACCATCACCGCGCTGCTGCAGCTCGTCGACGACGGCAAGCTCAGCCTCGACGATCCGATCGCGAAGTACATCGACGACATCGTCAACGGTGACCAGGTGACGCTGCGCGAGATGGCCCGGATGCAGAGCGGGCTCCCGAGCTACACCTTCACCAAGGACTTCCAGAAAGCCCTGTTCGCCGACCCGCACCAGTCGTTCACCCCCCAGGAGCTCGTCAACTTCGTAGCCGGCCAGCCGGCGGTATTCCCCCCGGGCGAGGGCTGGCAGTACTCGAACACCAACACGGTGTTGCTCGGGATGGTCATCGAGAAGGTCAGCGGCAAGCCGTTGCAGGAGTTCTTCAAGGAGAGGATCTTCACGCCGCTGAAGATGTCGGACACCATCTTCGCGACGAACCAAGCCTTCCCGGAGCCGCACGCGCAGGGGTACACGGTGGACGACACGACCAGCACCGAGCAGGTCGCAACCGACTGGAACCCGTCGTGGGGCTGGGCGGCGGGGTCGATGATCTCGACGCTCGACGACTTGCATATCTGGGCGCCGGCGATGGCGACCGGGAAGTTGCTGAAGCCCGAGACGCAGGCCCAGCGGCTCCAGACCGTTCCCCTCCCCAAACATCCTCCGGAGGTCGGCTACGGGCTCGGCTTGTTCAATATCTACGGGTGGATTGGCCACAACGGCAGCCTTCCCGGGTACCAGAGCGTCACCATGTACCTCCCGGAGAAGGACACCACCGTCGTTCTGTTGATCAACACCGACACCGACTACAACGGCGCGGAGCCCAGCACCGGGCTGGCCACTGCGATCACGCAGGTCATCACTCCGAACAACGTGTATTCGCTGAGCGGCAACGTCGTTCACCCAACCAAGTCGGGCGGTTGACGGCGGCGTTGCGAGACAAGCAATGGAGCCGGGGCCTCCGGCGCGTTTCGTAGTCAGCCCGTGGTAGTTGAAGGCGCTGCCCCGGAGTCGCCGGGGATTGCGCCCGAGCCGTAGAGCACCGGCAGGATGGCCTTGACCAGCACCAGCGCCGATCCCTGGCCGGACGGCACGGTGGCCAGGTTGGTGGCGACGATGATCGTGTTGTCGGCGACCGGGTCATAGCCCATGAACGTCATGAACCCGGGCATCTGGCCGTCGTGCCCATAAATCTTGCCAGGGAACCGGAGGATGCCCAGGCCGTACCCGGCGGCGGGGTTGGCCGGGTTGATGGGCTGGATGCTGTCCATGCGGATCTTCTGCATCTGCTCGTCCATTAGCCCGCCGCCGACCATTGCCTTGATGAACGTGGCCATGTCGTCAACCGTGGAGATCAAGTTGCCGGCGCCGAATGCGTATGACGGGTTGTCGTTGGTGTGGTTGGTGGGCTTGAGGGTGCCGGCCACCGCGGCCGCCTGCTGGTCGGGCGGAAGAGCGAAGGTCTCGATGGTGGAGACGTTGGTCCCGAACGAATAACCCTGCGGATGGGGATCGGGGATCGACGCGTCGGTCGCCGCCGGCATAGAGGTGTGCTTCAGCCCAAGCGGCTCGAAAATCCGTTTCTTGTACGCGTCGGCAAGCGACATCCCCGTCAGCTTCTCGACGACGAGCCCGAGCAGGACCGTGTTGGTGTTGCTGTACTCGAACTGCGTGCCCGGCGCGAAGTCGGGCGGATGGGCGAACGCGATGGCCAGACACTCTTCGGGCGTCCACACCTTCTTCGGATCGTTGTCCTGGGTCTCGTTGACCCCGAGGTCGCTGGTGTAAGGGAAGAGACCGCTGCGCATCTCGGATAGCTGCGCGATCGTGATGTTGTCGCCGTTGGGCACGTCGGGTCGGAACTTGGAGATCGGATCGTCGAGCTTGAGCTTGCCTTCCTGCACCAACTGGAGGATGACCGTCGACGTATACATCTTGGTGTTGCTGGCGATGCGCCAGAAGTCGTCGACCGTAGGCGGCGTTTCCTTGCCAAGCTCGGTGGTGCCGAACGTCGCCGTCCAATCGCCCTGGTCGCGCGACCGGATCAGCACGGTCGCGCCGGGAATGGCGTTGTCCTTCAGGAGCTGGACGATCTGCGGCTGCAGCGTCGCCGCATAGGCAGGCAGCTTGCTCGGGTTAGAGCTCGCAGTAGATGTCGTTGTGTCCTTCGAAGACGAACACGACGCGCCAACCAGCACGGCGAGGATCGCAACGACGGAAGCGGTGCATGGTCTTGCTCGGCTCACAATTCCTCCGTTGGCTTCCGGGTCGCGAAGGGCAGGTGACGATACGCCAGCCTCGCCACCGCGCGCTGAGCGATGACTCGCGGGCGGCAGGCGCAACGCGCAATGCGTACGATTTCGAGTGACTGATGAGAACGCTCCGGGCGACCGCGCCAAGGATTAGGTCGTCTCTGTGACGACCAATATGGAGATCGACGACGCTTGCCTCGACGACATGACTGATGTCACAGAGAACGACGACAGGACGATCACGGTTACGAAGACCGTTCCGCCGGGTTCCGCTAACTAATCGACGACTGCCGTCGAGCCGTCGTCGTTACGAACCAGCCCGACCTGCACCGCGTCACTCGAACGGGCCAGTCTTTCGGCGAGCCCCGTCGAGTGCGTCGTGACCACGACCTGCGAGTATCGGGCCGCCTCGCAGATCAGTGACGCGAGAGGGCCAATCAGGTTTGTGTGGAGACTCGTCTCAGGCTCGTTCAAAACCAGCAGTTCCGGTGGTCGCGGAGTGAGCAGTGCGGCAACCAAGTACAAGTAGCGCAGCGTCCCGTCCGACAGTTCATGGGCCTGCATCGCTCGTCGAAGGTCGTTCAGCTCGAACTCAAGGCTGAATGTGCCGCGTTCGGCGACGACACGCAGGCTGCCACCCGGAAACGCATCACTGATGGCGTCACTCAGGGCCAGCCCATTGCCGATGTCCTCGATCGTGGCCAGGGCCGCAGCCAAGTCGTGCCCGTCGTCGGCCAAGACGGGTGTGCGGACGCCCGGACGGGGAAACCGCGCCGGGGCACCTGGCTCGGTGGGGAAGTGGTGGTAGAAGCGCCACCGACGTAGACGTTCCCTTAGGTCGAATAGCTCGGGGAAGCGGGCCGGCTCGCCAAGTTGGCCGAGAACAGGTTCGAACGGGTCTATGACAGTGACGAACTTGGCGGTCTCGCCGTTCGCATCCCGCGCAATTGCCGTCGTCCCGCCACGGTCGAGCAGGACGTTGTGACGAGTCCTTTTGTGACCGACCCAAACCACTTCCTCCTTCACTTCCGAATCGAGTGAGAACGGGGTCGACTCCGGGTCAACACTGGGAAGGCCGAGCGACAGCTCGTAGTTCAATCCGTCGAGCTCGATTCCGAACTGGACCCGCAAGGGTCGACGCTTGCCAGTTCCGGGAAACGACGGTTGCCCGGCCCACAAAACCGATGGCATCCCACCCTCAGCGAGCAAAGTGCGAGCGAGGGCTCCATCCGCGCCGCGACTCAACAAGAGCAACGCCCGGTAGAGGTTGGTCTTACCGGTGGCGTTCTCCCCGCAGATGACCGTGAGAGCGCCCAACGGAAGCTCGAGGTATACCAGCGACCGATAGTTGCGGACCCGCAGCCTTGAAACGGTCACCGCGCGCTGTTAGCCGCTGCCCGACAACAGGTGCTGCGCGTCCTCCGTGCTGATGATCGCATGGCGACCGGCAGCATCTGTGACCGCGAGAACGTGGTTCATCGGGAGGACCGTCGCGATCTCGGCTGCGGTCCGTGGTCCAACGTCGAGGCCTTCGCGGCCAGGGCGGCCCGCACTCGCCGAATGACGGCCCTGTCGTCAGCCACGACGATGATCGTACTGATCGGGTTTGCGGGTCGCCACGGAGGCCCTAGCCCGTCGGGCGAACGCGCAAGATCGCTACGTAGTGCTCGGTCTCATGGACGAAGTACGTCACGGTGTGCCCCGAAGCAAGATCGTCCTGGAACAGCTCGGCACCGCCCAACAGCCGGCGCCTGCGGCGTGGAGGGCCTGCCTCGGTCCATTCGAAGAAGGCATCCCACAGTGCGCCGCGGTCAGCCTCACTCAAGCGTTCGATGTCCTGAGCGGCCGAATCCTGAACAACAACGGCCCAGCTCACGCCGATTGGCTGTGACGACCTTGCCTGAAGAATGCCAGGAACGACTCCTTGTCGTTGAACGCTGGCAACGTGCCATCGGCGGCGCAGCGCTTGGTTTCTTCGATCATGGAAATGACGGCGTCCTCCCCGCCCATCTCGGCGATGAACGCATCGAGCTCGGGGGTCTGAGGTCGCTCCTGTGCCACCACCATGACGAAGGCTATCCCCCCGGATCGACGCCTGCGTCAATCATCGTTGTAAGCGCTAGGCGCTTATGGCCGTCGACCTGGCTGTCGCAGCCCCAACGGGGTTCGAACCCGTGTCTCCACCTTGAGAGGGTGGTGTCCTAGGCCGCTAGACGATGGGGCCATGCGCCGAGCAAGAGTGTTGCACGGCTCGCTCGGGGGGGAGGACTCGAACCCCCAATAACAGGTCCAGAACCTGCTGTGTTGCCGATTACACCACCCCCGACTGGGTCCAGAAAATCCTAGCGGCTCCTACCCACTGTCGCCGACGACGACGTTGTGCACTCCCGCCTCGCGCCGGTAGCCGATGATGCGTCCTACCGCGACCGCTGCGGTCTCCCGCGCCATGTACTTGGCGGCGCTAAATCCGGAGATCGGGCTCGATTGGGTCGGTGATGCATGACCCTCTAAGCCGAGCTCGTCGGCCATGGCGCCGATCCGGAACGAGTGGAAAGGATCCGAGACTAGGAGCACTCGGCTGATGCCGCGTTCCTTCAGGAAGGTGGCCGTCGCCGCCAGCGACTGCCACGATGACTGCCCCGACACCTCCCGCAACACATCACCGTCAGGAACCCCGTGAGCGGATAGGTAGTTGGCCGACGCAGCTGCCTCGGTGAAGCGGTCGCCCGGTCGGCGCCCGCCGGTGACGACAACCACGGGCGCCAACTTGCGACGGTACAGATCAACGGCGTGGTCAAGTCGCGCTTTCAACACCGGCGACGGCTCTCCGTCGTACTGCGCCGTACCGAAGACGACGATGGCCTGAGCAGGCTGGGCGTTGTCTTGGCGCGAGGCCAACCAGACCTGAACGAATGTGACCGCCAGATAAACGAAGAGCATCCCCAAAAAACCAAGGGCGATCCGAAAGACCAGCCTCACGGCAATCGCTGGCGCGCCGCGCTCAACCGCCGCACCACGCACTCTCGCCCCAGAACAACAAGCGATTCGAACAGCGGCGGGCCGACCGATCGGCCGGTCACTGCGAGCCGGATGGGTGCCTGGGCTTTGTTCAACTTGAGACCATGGCGCTCGCCAATGGCGAGAGTGGCCCCGTGCAACACCTCGGAACTCCAGTCGCACGACGCGTACTCGGCGGTGGCGTCATCGAGCAGGGCGGCCGCCGGCGGCACCCGACCGACCATCTTGTCCCACTCCTCCTTGTCGAGATCCGGCTCCTCGAGGAACAAGAAGTCCACCATCGCCGGAACCTCCGACAATGTGCGCACCCGCTCCTGTACGAGTGGCGCGACCGCCGTGAAGGTGCCGAGGTCGAACCGCTCCGGGGGCCACGGCGGGTCCTCCTCGAGCCACGGCAGTGCGTCACTGATAAACCTCTCCCCCGGGAGGGCGCGGATGTACTCGGCGTTGATATGGCCGAGCTTCTTCTCGTCGAAGAACGCGGGTGAAGGCTTCACGTCCTCGAGGCGGAACTCGGCAATGATCTCGTCGATGGAAACAACCTCGCGGTCATCGGACGGGGCCCATCCCAGCAGCGCGAGATAGTTCCGCATGGCCTCCGCGAGATATCCCTGTTCGCGAAATTCCTCAACCGCAACCGAATGCCGCCGTTTGGAGAGCTTCTGACGCGACTCGTCGACGAGCAGCGGAAGGTGGGCGAACACCGGGTCGTCGGTTTCCCCGAGAAGCCGGCGCGCCAGGATCCCCTTGGGTGTGGACGGCAGCAGGTCTTCGCCACGAATCACGTGGCTGATCGCCATGTCAGTGTCGTCCACCGCGTTGGCGAGAACGAAGGTCGGCGAACCGTCGGTGCGGAGAACCACGAAGTCCTCGAGCGCGCCGTTCTCGAAGCGGACCTCGCCCCGAATGAGGTCCTGCACAATGGTCTCTCCCTCATCGGGCGTGCGCAGCCGCACCGCGCCCGCCTGCAGTGCGCGATCGCGGCAGAAGCCGTCGTAACCCGGCGTCTTACGGGCCCGTTCACGGAGCGCCTCCGGCGTGCAGTTGCAGTAGTACGCAACCCCTGCGGCGAGGAGCTTGTCGGCCGCCTCGCGGTAGAGATGCATCCGACCCGATTGGCGGACCGGCCCTTCGTCCCAGTCGAGCCCGAGCCAGCGCAGCGCCCGCTCGATGCCCTCGATGAGGTCGTCGCGCGAACGGGCCGGGTCGGTATCCTCGATGCGCAACACCAGAGTCCCGCCGGTATGGCGGGCAAACAGCCAGTTGAACAGGGCCGCTCGCGCGCTGCCAACGTGGAGGAACCCGGTGGGCGAGGGCGCGAAGCGCACCCGCGGGGCTGTCATTGAATACACGCTAGGTCCTCGAATACCGACGGTGTGTGTTTTGACCGCCGTCTACTCTCACCCCATGGCCAGGAACGTCCTCACCCCTCAGTCAGACGATTACCCCCAGTGGTATCAGGACGTCGTCGCCAAGGCCGAGCTGGCTGAGAACGGCCCGGTGCGAGGCACAATGGTCATCCGGCCCTACGGGTACGCCATCTGGGAGCGCATACAGCGCGAGTTGGACGACCGCATCAAGGCGGCGGGAGCCAAGAATGCGTATTTCCCCCTCTTCATCCCCGAGTCCTACCTGCGCAAGGAAGCGGCTCACGTCGAGGGGTTCAGCCCAGAACTGGCTGTCGTCACGCACGGTGGTGGCAAGGAGCTCGAGGAGCCCATCGTCGTGCGGCCCACTAGCGAGACGATCATCAACGTGTTTTTCGCCAAGTGGATCCAGAGCTACCGCGACCTTCCGCTCCTGATCAATCAGTGGGCGAACGTGGTCAGGTGGGAACTGCGTCCCCGCATCATCCTCCGCACTAGCGAGTTCCTTTGGCAGGAAGGTCACACGGCCCATGCCACCCAGGCCGACGCCGGCGGGTACGCGCTCCGCATCCTGCACGAGGTCTATGAGGACTTTGCCGAACGGGTCATGGGCATGCCCGTTCTCGTGGGCCGAAAGACCGAGCGGGAGCGGTTTGCCGGCGCGGACACGACCTACACCATCGAGGGAATGATGGGCGACGGCAAAGCGCTGCAAATGGGCACCAGCCACGAGCTCGGCCAGAACTTCGCCAAGGCGTTCGACATGACATTCCAGTCGGAGAAGGGCGTGCAGGAGTACGCCTGGCAAACCTCGTGGGGCGTTTCGACCCGGCTCATCGGCGCCCTGGTAATGGGCCACGGCGACGACAACGGTCTGCGCCTCCCCCCGAACCTCGCCCCTATCCAAGTCGTCGTCCTCGTCGTGCGCGCCGAGGATGGCGCCGGTGAGCGGGCCGCTGCGATCACCGAGGAGTTGCGCGCCGCCGGCACCCGCGTCGAGCTCGACAACCGGACCGACACGAACTTCGGAAGGCGCGCCGTCGAGTGGGAGCTCAAGGGCATCCCCGTACGCATTGAGATAGGGCCTCGCGATTTGGCCCAGGGCAACGCCACCCTTGTGCGGCGCGACACCAGCGAGAAGGAAGCGGTCCCCATCGGGGAGGTCGCGAGCCGGGTGCAGCAGACACTCGTCGAGGTGCAGCTCAGCCTGGAGACGGACGCTCGGCAGCGGCGCGATGCTCGCACCGTCGAAGTCGAGAGCGCCGACGACGCCGTCGAGGCGGCGCGCGCCGGGTTTGCTCGGATCCCCTGGGACATCATTCGCGACGCTGAAGTTTCCCTCGCCGAGGCCGGTGTCACCGTCCGTTGCCTGCAGCGCGCCGATGGATCAATCCCGGGGTCATCCACCGAGGCGGAACTGGTAGCGATCGTCGGGCGGGCGTACTGAGGTTCCCGTTAGAGTCCTTCGCATGACGACATCACTGAGGACACGCAAGCCCTGGATCGCCGCAGCCATTATGGCTGCCGCGCTCGTGACCGCTGCCTGTGGCGGCGACGACGACAAGTCGACCGAGAGCTCAGACACGACGGTCAAGTCCTCATCGGCCTCGACAACGACATTGGTCACCTCGACAAAGACGACCGATACCGGCGACCTCTCGAGCGCGTTCGAACACATCGCCGGCTACGAACTCGCCGAGTTGCCGGCCTCGGTGCTGGCAAACGCTCGGGAGCAGTATCAGACCGAGGTCAGTGGCAACACCGTGGCCGAGAAGGCAGTCACGGAAATCAACGGACGAACCGTGAGCAAAGAAGGTGACGACGTGGCGATCGTCCTCGGAATGTCATTCGCCCGCGGCATCTCGTCGCAGCCCGGCTTCCAAGAAGGCTTCGTCGAAGGTGCCGCTGGCGACGACGCTTCTTCCGTGACCCTTTCCGGCGAGGACGCCAGCGTGTTCACCCAGCCAGATGGCACCGAGGGAGTGGTCTTCGCCAAGGGACGCCTCGGCCTCCTCGTGATCGGCACCGGTGAAGCTACGAGCACCGAGCTTCAGGACATCATGAGCAAGCTCATCGGCAACAACACCTGAGGTCGCCGAGAGGTGCGCACACGAGGCGAGGTCGTCAGGCGCCGAGCAACTCGCGCCAGCTAGCGAGCGTGCTGGCTGCCTGCGCCGGTGTCAGCCGAAGTGTCGCCTCCGGGATCTGGGTGGCGATCTCGCGCTGACGCCAGTAGTCGTGGCCCGCGCCGAAGAAGAAACTCTTGCGGTAGGCGATCAGATCTGAGGGCGCGTCGTTCAAGTAGCCCCACATGCCGAAGGCGAGCTCAAGGTCGTGAATCACCGGTGCCCGGCCGAACAGCGAGGCGCGCCGACCCGCGATTGGCACACAGCCGGCCATGACGTCACCCTTTTTCTCGCCTTCGACCAACTGCAGCCGATCGACGAAGAACTGGGCCAAACGGAGTGCGTAGCCCTGGTCTGGTCCTTGGCTCCCGAGCATTGGACCGCTGGGTTGGCCTCGATCGAGATCGGCCGGACGGGTGGCCGTCCAGCGACGTGACGGCGGCAGCGGAAGCGACGTGCGGGCCTTGTCGGAGAGGATGACGGGGACGTAATCAGGCGCGGACAAATTCCAACCAGTCCTTGTAGCGGTCGTCTTCGCCCCGGACGGTTGCGAAGTAGGCCTCTTGGATGGCCCGGGTGATGGGGCCGGGCTCGCCGATCTCACGGTCGTCGACCGAGCGGATGGGAACGACCTCAGCCGCAGTGCCGGTGAGGAACGCCTCCTCGGCGAGGTACAGGTCGGTGCGAAGGAGATTGGTCTCGTGGATCTCGATGCCGAGGTCTCGGGCAATGGTGACGACCGAATCCTGAGTGATGCCCTCGAGCGCGCCAGCGCTGACGGGCGGCGTGAGAAGCCGGCCGTTCTTCACGATGAAGAGGTTCTCGCCCGTGCACTCGCTGACGTAGCCCTGGGGAGATAGAAGGATGGCCTCGTCGTACCCGGCCTTCAGGGCCTCGACCTTGGCCATCGAAGAGTTGACGTACATCCCTACGCCCTTGGCCGCGACCGGGACCGCGTTGGGATCGTGGCGCTGCCAGGTGGAGATCTTCATCCGCACACCGCGCTTGACACCTTCGTCACCGAGGTAGGTGCCCCATGGCCAGACGGCGATCGACACGTTGACCGGGCAGGGCAGCGGGTTGAGGCCCATCTCGCCGTAGCCGAGATAGACCAGCGGCCGGATGTAGCAAGCATCGAGCCCGTTCGCCCGGATCGTCTCCCTCACGCCCTCGATGAGCTCCTCGGGTGAATACGGAATGTCGATCAGATACACCTTGGCGCTACGGAACAAGCGGTGGATGTGGTCGGTGAGCCGGAAAACCGCCGGCCCCTGACTGGTCGCATAGGCCCGGACGCCCTCGAAAACACCGCTGCCGTAATGAAGCGTGTGCGTCAGGATGTGCACCCGAGCCTCGTCCCAAGGCACGAGCTTGCCGTCCATCCAGATGCTTTCGACCTTCTGCAATGGCATTGCTACCGGACCCTTTCCGAGATTGCGTCGCCGATATCGGTCGTCGTGCCGGACAATTGTCCCGCGTCTTCGCAGACGGCGCTGATCCTTTGCGCCGCTGCTCGCTCGCCCAGGAAGTCGAGCATCATGGCAGCTGATCGGATGGCGGCCACAGGATTCGCCTTCCCGGTGCCCACGATGTCGGGTGCCGACCCGTGAACCGGCTCGAACATCGATGGTCCACTGCGATCGGGGTTCAGGTTCGCCGAAGCTGCTGCGCCAATGCCGCCGGTCACCGCGCCGGCGAGGTCGGTGAGGATGTCACCAAAGAGATTGTCGGTGACGATCACGTCGTATCGATCGGGAGAGGCAACGAGGTGGATGCACGCGGCGTCGACGTGGTCGTAGGCCGTTGTCACCTGAGGGTGCTCGACGGCAACCTCATCGAAAGTGCGCCGCCACAAGTCGCCGGCGAACATCAACACGTTGGTCTTGTGTACGAGCGTCAGCTGGCGTCTGTCGCGAGAAGCAGCGAGATCGAATGCGAACCGGACGCAGCGCTCGACGCCACGGCGCGTATTGACCGAGCCTTGGGTGGCCACCTCGTGGGGCGTGCCCTTACGCAGGAACCCGCCCTCCCCCACGTAGACGCCCTCAGTGTTCTCTCGCACGACAACGAAGTCGCGGCCCGCGCCGGTAAACGGTCGCAAGTTGACATACAGGTCGAGCCCGAAGCGCAGGCGCAGCAGAAGGCCCCGCTCGAGGATGCCGGGTGCGACATCGGGTGAGCCGACGGCGCCCAGCAGGATCGCGTCAAGCGCGCCGAGCTCATCGAGAACGGACTCAGGCAACACCTCGCCGGTACGCAGGTAGCGCGCCGCTCCGAGGTCGTAATCGACAGCGTCGAGATCGACACCAACGGCGCGTACGACCTTGAGGGCCTCGGCCACCACTTCGGGCCCGATCCCGTCGCCTCCGATGACTCCGACCTTGTACCCCATCTTGCTCTCAAAAGTAGTCGGCGTGCGCCCTCTGGCCCTTTGGGTACGCTTCCGAGCGATGCCCGGGACACAACTCTCCCCTGCTGCGTTCGAACGATTGCAAGCGGAGCTTGACGATCTCACGACGCGCGGGCGGGTCGAGATCGCGGCGAGCATCGAGCGGGCTCGCGAGCTCGGCGACCTCAAGGAGAACGCCGACTACCACGCGGCGCGTGAGGATCAAGGTCGCATGGAGGCCCGAGTACGCCAGCTGCAGGCACTTCTGCAAAAGGCAGTGATTGTGGACGCGGGCGACACGGAGGTGGTCGCGACAGGCACGATCGTGAGCCTGCGCTACGACGGCGACGACGAGGTGGAGCAGTACCTCATCGGCTCCATCGAGGAACGCTCCGGCGACACACCCGTCGTCTCCCCCGACTCACCGCTCGGCCGCGCCTTGCTCGGACACCGCAAGGGGGACACAGTCGAGTACGAGGCCCCGAGCGGCATGCTGCGGGTCGAGGTGGTCGAACTCTCGGCTTAACGCCGGAGCGCCGTCTCCACCGCTAGGGCCGCTTCCAGCGCGGCGCGTCCATAACGTTTGCCAGGCGACCGAGAGAGGCGCTCGACGGGGCCGGACACAGACACAGCCGCGACCACGTTGCCGTCACTGTCGTGGACCGGCGCACTAATCGAAGCCACTCCCTTCTCCCTCTCCTCCACGCTCTCGGCCCAGCCCCGGCGCGCAATTGAAGAATCGAGTCGTAGGACCTTGCCGGCCGAGCCGACGTCGAGTGGCAACAAGGCGCCGACCGAAACGATGGTGCGGAGCCCGTGGGGTGATTCCAGCGATGCCACACACAGCCGCTCCGCCCCCCGCCGGACGTAGAGCTGCACGCTCTCACCGGTCATGTCCCGCAGCCGCTCCAACGCGGGACGCGCCGACGCTACGAGCGTGACGCCCTGCAGTCGCGGTCCGAGCGCGAAGCGTCCATCGTCGGCTCGCTCGACCATTTGATGGGTTTCGAGGGCCTGGGCCAAGCGGTGAGCCGTCGCTCTGGGCAAACCCGTGACGTCGACGAGCTCCGCGAGCGACAACGCGCCGGTTTCCAAGGCGTCGAGAATGGAAATTGCCTTGTCGAGAACGCCGACACCGCTTACACTGTCCACATGGCAAGATTACTATCTCAATATATAGGACGCAATAAATGAGCGTCGCATCCCGGACGCTCAGCGACAAGGTGTGGGACCGCCATGTGGTGCATCGAGCCGAGGGCGAACCCGATCTGCTCTACATCGATCTGCATCTGGTGCACGAGGTGACCTCACCCCAGGCGTTCGACGGGCTTCGGCTTGCAGGACGCTCCGTGCGTCGGCCCGACCTGACCGTCGCGACGACCGACCACAACGTCCCGACCCGGGTCGAGCTGGTCGGGGATCCGATCGCACTCCGCCAGATGGACGTGCTCGCGGCCAACTGCAGCGAATTCGGGGTTCCCCTCTACGCGATGGGCGACAAGAACCAAGGCATCGTGCACGTCATCGGACCGCAGCTGGGCCTGACCCAGCCGGGGCTGACGGTCGTGTGCGGTGACAGCCATACCTCTACCCACGGCGCGCTCGGCGCGCTTGCCTTCGGCATCGGTACCAGCGAGGTCGAGCACGTCCTCGCGACCCAGACTCTCCCCCAGGTACGGCCGAGCACCATGGCCGTCACCGTCGAGGGCGACCTGCCCGCCGGGGTCACCGCCAAAGACGTGATCCTTGCCGTCATCGGACGCATTGGCACCGACGGGGGTGCCGGCCACGTCATCGAGTACCGGGGGTCGGCGATCGGGTCACTGTCGATCGAGGGCCGCATGACCGTGTGCAATATGTCGATCGAGGGTGGAGCGCGCGCCGGAATGGTCGCTCCCGACGACACCACCTTCGCCTACCTGGAAGGACGGCGTCACGCTCCGACCGGCGCGCAATGGGAGCGGGCCCTCGACGACTGGCGCGCGCTCGTCACCGACGAGGACGCCACATTCGACAAGGAGGTCGTGATCGACGCGCCCGCGCTACGTCCTCATGTCTCGTGGGGAACCAACCCCGGACAGGTGGTCACAATCGACGGCACGGTCCCGGGCCCGGACTCCTTCGACAACCCGTCGGCAGCGGGCTCGGCGCGCCGGGCCCTTGAATACATGGGCCTCCGGCCCGGCATGGCGATGAAGGAGATCAACGTCGACACCGTCTTCATTGGCTCCTGCACGAACTCGAGGATCGAAGACCTGCGTGCCGCGGCTGATGTCGTTGCCGGCCGCCAGGTGCGCGCCGGCATGCGGGCCCTGGTCGTCCCCGGTTCTACCCAGGTAAAGATGCAGGCTGAAGAGGAAGGCATCGACACCGTGTTCACCTCTGCCGGGTTCGAATGGCGCGGCGCGGGATGCTCGATGTGCCTGGCAATGAATCCCGACAAGCTCGAACCGGGCGAACGGTGCGCGTCGACGTCGAACCGCAACTTCGAAGGGCGCCAGGGGCGAGGAGGCCGCACCCACCTGGTGTCCCCGGCGGTTGCGGCGGCAACAGCCATCGCAGGCCATTTCGCAACGCCGGAGGACTTGCCGGCCCGAGCAGCCGAGAGCTGGGTGAACTGATGGAACCCGTCCGCATCATCACCGGTACCGCCACGCCGCTCAGCCGTTCCGACGTCGACACCGATCAGATCATCCCGAGTGACTGGCTCAAGCGCGTCGAACGCACCGGTTTCGGCGCCGGCCTGTTTGCAGACTGGCGGCGTGATCCTGATTTTGTCTTGAACCGTGAGGAGCACCGCGGCGCCGCAGTTCTCGTCGCGGGTCCCAACTTCGGTACCGGGTCATCACGGGAGCACGCAGTGTGGGCCCTGATGGACCATGGGTTCAAAGCTGTCGTGTCGCCTCGATTCGCCGACATCTTTCGCCAGAACTGCACCAAGGCTGGCCTCCTCCCCGTCGAAGTCGACCCCGGGGTGGGAGCCCAGTTGTTGCGTGCCGTTGAGGACGACCCGACACTCGAGATCTCCATCAACGTCGGAACCCGTTCGCTGCGCGCGCCGGGCGCCGGCATCGAGACCACCTTTCCACTCGACGACTTCACCCAGTGGCGCTTCCTCGAAGGTCTCGACGACATCGGGCTGACCCTGCGCCATGAAGACGAGATCGTGGCCTACGAGGCGCGCCGCCCAGACTGGCTCCCAACAACTCGGGCGTAAGCGCGTCGACTACGTGAGGCTGAACCTCGTGGCGCGCAAGACTGACAGCTGTGATCAAGAAGTGCCTCGACAGCCAGCTCGCGGGCCTGGCGCCATGGATCGTCTTTAGCCTCTTAGCCGGACCACAAAGGCTGGAGGAATCGGTACTTCTCGCCCTCCTCACAGCCGTCATTCTCTTCGTCCTCAACCTCCTCGAGGGTGAGACGTTCAAGGCGCTGGCGTTGTCCGACATCATCTTTTTCGCCGGACTGGCGATCGTCGTCGCCCTTGCCGGCGAGGACGAGCTTGCGTGGCTCGAGGTGTGGGCGAACGAGATCTCCAACGTCGCCTTCGTCGTCATCGCCGCGGGGTCAATCCTTCTCCGGAAGCCATTCACGCTCCCCTACGCGCGCGACAAGGTCGATCCCAGCCAGTGGAACGAGCCCGAGTTCATTCATACGAACTATGTGATCGCCTGGGTTTGGACGGGTGCATTCACCGTTGCTGCGATCTCCGGCGCGTATGGCGATGGCGTTCTCAACGACCCTGACAACCTCTGGACCGGTTGGATCATCCAGACCCTTGCGCTCATCTGGGCGGCCCGGTTCACCGAGTGGTACACCGACCGCCAACAAGCCCTCGGGCGACGCGACGCCGGGATCCCTGCCCCACCACCTCCCTCGGTCATGGAACTCGTCAAGTCGTTCTCGGGCTACACATCCATGCTCAACGTTCGCAACGTACGAGAGGGACGGTCCCGCCAGGGAGATGAGGCTTAAGTGCACTACCTTGACAACTCATGAAGGACGAAGAGGTCATTGAGGCGTTCGTCGACGGTCAGGCCCGGCGCGCCTTTGGCCCGACGCTGCACGTCGAAGGAAACGTCCTCTTCTTCGACGGATGGTGGCAGGCCATCATGCGGATCGCGCCCGACACTTTCGCGATTCGCGCTGAGGAAGCACCCGACAACACCGACATCGTCGAACGGCTGAGCGAATACCTGTTGGCCAAGGGTCTGCAGAATCTGGGTGAGGAGTTCCCTCTCATCTGGGCCATCACCCTCCAAGAGTTCGCTCTCGGCCCGGTCAATTGGTCGTTGTGGTCGACCGATCTTGCGACTGGCGAGGCCGCACTCGACAAGCGGGTCGGCCACGACGCGTTCCTCGGCGACGAAACGTCGGGCGTGCCCTCGGATCCCGATTTCAACGCCGAGCTCGGCGGCGCGCGCCGGATCTCGGGTCTGCCACCATCGCTGGTGCTGACGATCGGGCTCGATCAGGAGAAGGTCGATCGGCTCGATTCCTCACTGCCCGAATGCCGCTTCGAGGCTCGGTCGCTGAAAGAGGTCACGCCCGAGATATGCAGCAGCTTCGTCCCAACCCTGATGGTGATCGACGCCACCTCGGTCGAGGGCCGGGAGTTCATCATGGAGCTAAAGGCGGCCGCCTGCGGGCGGGTCATCCCCGTTGTCGCTCTGACGACAGATGCCGCGCCTCCCCTCGGCGCCGACGCCGCCGTAAACCCCGACGATGATCCCGTCCGGTGGGCCCAGCCCGTGCGCAGCCTCCTGCCTTAGGGGCCGACTTCCGCTTCGCGCACTTCGGCGCGTGCCTTCACCCGCTGCACTTTGTTGACCGCGCTCAGATAGGCGCGGGCAGAGGCCTCGACGACGTCGGTCGACACACCCCGCCCGGACACCTTCACGCCGTCGGCTTCGAGCTGGATGATGACGTCTCCGAGGGCATCGACACCGCCGGTGACCGACGACACGTTGAAATCGGTGAGCGTGCCGTCAACGCCTGTGGCGGCCTTTATGGCCTTGCACGCGGCGTCGATCATCCCGTCGCCCTCGCTCGTCGCCTCCAGTTTCTCGCCCTGGCGGCTCAGCACGACGCGAGCCCGAGGGATGCCCACAGTGCCGCCGGCCACCTCGAGCGCCTCGAGACCGAACTCGTGCTCAATACTCGCTCCCAGCTCCTCGGCCACGATGGCCTCGAGGTCGGCATCGGTGATCTGCACCTTGCGGTCAGCCAGTTCCTTGAACCGGGTGAACGCTGCATTCAGGGCATCGCCAGAAATAGTGATTCCCATCTTGGCCAGCGTGTCGCTGAAGGCGTGGCGGCCGGAATGCTTGCCGAGCACGATCTGACTGCCGACCTGCCCGACGCTGTTGGCGTCGATGATCTCGTAGGTCGTGCGTTCGGCGAGCACGCCGTGCTGGTGGATGCCCGACTCGTGGGCGAACGCGTTCCGCCCGACGACGGCCTTGTTGTACTGGATGGGGTAACCGGTCAGGCGGCTCACCAGCCGGCTGGTGCGCGCCAGCTCCTCGGTCTGCACGCCGGTGTCGATACCAGGGAACTGATCGCCGCGGATTTTGATCGCCATGACGATCTCTTCGAGGGCGGCGTTGCCGGCGCGCTCTCCGATTCCGTTTACGCAGACCTCCACCTGGCGGGCGCCCGCCTGCACGCCCGCCAGCGAGTTGGCCGTGGCCAGGCCCAAGTCGTTGTGACAGTGGGTCGACGTGATGTAGTTGCCCTTGACCTCGCGCCGCACGTACTGAATCAGTGCGCCGAAGTCCCACGGGATGCCGTAGCCGACCGTGTCGGGGATGTTCAGCGTGGTCGCGCCCGCGTCGACGGCAGCCTGTAGGACCTCGATCATGAACTCGAGCGGCGTTCGGGTCGCGTCTTGCGGGCTGAACTCCACGTCGTCGGTGTGCTCCCGGGCGCGGAATACACCGGAACGAGTCGCCTCCACCACTTGGGCGGGAGTCATCCGCAACATGTGCTCCATGTGGCTCGGACTCGTCGAGATGAAAACGTGGATACGCGCCCGTTCGGCGTCGCGAATTGCGTCCCAACATCGGTCGACGTCGGCAATCTGCGTGCGCGACAGCGCCGCGATCGCGGGCCCGTTGACGGTGCGGGCGATGAGCTGGACGGCCTCGAAGTCGCCCTGGCTCGCAACCGGAAAGCCTGCTTCCACATAGTCGACACCAAGACGAGCGAGCTGCTCCGCGATCTCGAGCTTCTCGGCCGCGTCGAGCGAGATTCCGGGCGACTGCTCGCCGTCTCGCAGCGTGGTGTCGAAGATCGTCAGGTGGTCAGGTCGCTCACTCATTGCTTTCTCCATTGTCGGCATTCGGTTTGTGCGGTATTGGGGCTGGAAAGAAAAAACCTCTCGACCCGGCGGGACGAGAGGCAAAGGCGAGCACCGAAGGGCGCTCGCGCTAGGTAAGGAGGAGAATCGAAGTCAGTACTCGCTCAGACATGAGAGTTCATGGTCGCAGCTACTGCCCGAGTCGTCAAGTATGGTGAAGCGCTGATGATCCGCCGACTGTTCAGAAAGATGTTCCGGCTGGCGCTCGTACTCGGCGCAGCAGCTGCCGTTTACAAGGTGGTCCAGGCCCGGAAGCCGTCGCCAGCGCTCCCGGAGGGTGATGGCTGGCCGCCCACCCCGAAGGCCGCTCCGAAACCACCCGAGCGAGCTCAAGCCGCGCCGGTGTCATCCGCGCCGGCACCCGCGCGCCAGGCACCTCCCACAACCGTCCCCGCTACCGAGGCATCCGGCAACGCCACGCCCGTCAAGCCAAAGGCGGCGCCAGTCAAGAAGGCGAAAGCGAGTGCCGCCTGGGTCGAGCCCGTAGATGGCGACTGCCCGGCCACCCATCCGGTGAAGGGCAAGATGACGAGCCTCATCTACCACCTACCGGGGATGACCGCCTATGCCCGCACCCGGCCTGATCGCTGCTATCGCGACGAAGATGCGGCGCAGGCCGACGGCCTGCGAAAGGCCAAGCGCTAGCTCGACAGCCTACGGGCGGCGGTCGACGACCAGAACGGTTGCGTCGTCGGAGAGCCCATCGCCCCGATGGCCGGTTACCGCCCCAATGGCAAGTCGCACCACCTCAGTCGGATGCAGGTTGGCGGTGTCGGCGACGAACTCGACCCACCGCTCGTTGCCGAATTGCGGACCTCCGTCGGGGGCGGCTTCAAGCACACCGTCGCTGATCAACACGAAGCGGTCGCCTGGCTGCATGGTCAACGACTGCAGGCGATACGTGCTGTCGTCGAACATCCCGAGGGGGAAGTCTGGGTCGAGCACCAGTTCTTCGACCCTCCCGTCACGCACTCGGTGGCCCGTGGGATGCCCGGCATTGACCGCGGCCACGTCACCATTCGCCAAGTTGATCCGCATGAGGACGCCGCTGACGAACTGATCGCCGTGGAACTGTGTCGACAGGGCCGCGGCGGCCGACGTCGCCTGCTCGACGAGGCCGGCGCCTGCCCGACGGACGTTGCGAAAGGCGTTCACGGCCAGGTTCCCGATAATGGCTGCGCCGAGCCCGTGACCCATGGCGTCGGTGATCGACACCGATACCGTGGCGTCGTCTATCGCGTAGTCAAAGTTGTCGCCACCAAACTCATACGCCGGCTCCAACATCCCCGCCAGGGAGACCTCATCGCCCTCGTACGCCAACGCAGGAAGTAGGCCCCATTGGATCTCGGCCGCGAGCTCCATCCGCTTGAAACGACGCACCCGCTCGAAGACGTCGGTATAGGGCCGGGACGCGGCCACGACGTAGGCGATCGTCGTCGCCACATGCCCGAGCCGTTCGAGTACGTCAGGGGTGGGCGGAGTCGGAAGTACGACGTCGAACACGCCCAACCGGTCGGCGCGAACCGTGACCGGGAGCAAAACCCGGTGCGCGTCACCATCGGGTGACACCATCACGCTCTGACGCCGAAAGGTCCTTCCAACCGGACTTCCGTCAACCGAAAGTGAGTCACCCGACGCGGCCGGTCGTCCCTCAGCGAGACGTTCCAGCACCCGCTCGCCGTAATCGGCCAACCACAGGGTGGCACCCTGGGCGTCGACGGTCTCTTTCAGGTGGGCGTTGACGACGGGCAAGAGGGCGAACGGCGGCGCCTTGTCGAGGGCATCGAGCAATCGACCGATGGGATAGAGGTCACTCACCGCGGGTCCACGCTCTCAGTGCTCGAGATCGACGGCGCGCACGTCGATGATGCCCGGCGCCTCTCGCAATTCTTCAAGCACCGCTGCCGGTACAGCATCCGCCGTGGAGAGCACCATCAGGGCCGCGACTCCCGACGACGAGACGCCCACGTCCATGTCAGAGACGTTGACCTTTTCCTGCCCGAGAGTCGTGCCAACCAGGCCGATCATCCCGGGCCGGTCCTCGTTTCGGACGATGAGCATGTGGCGCGCCGGCGGGATGTCGACCGCGTGGTCTTCGACAACGACGAGCCGCGCCTCGTCGCGCAGTCCGAACAGGGTGCCAGCAACGGAGTGCCCGTTACCGCGTAGCGTGATCAGGTTCACGTAATCGTGGGTCGCAGAGGTCGTCGTCTCCCGCACCTCCACGCCTCTCGCCTTGGCCAGCTGCGGTGCGTTGACGTAGGTGACGGGCTCGTCGCTCCCGGCCGACAGCAGACCCCGCAGCACGGCCAGGGTGAGGATGCGGGTGTCGTAGTCGGCGAGTTCGCCCTGGTACTCGACGTCGAGGACCGCCGGCACCCCCTCGTTCAACGAGGCGAAGATCGCACCCAGGCGCTCGGCGAGAGGCAAGAAGGGCCGTACCGTCTCGGACGCCTCCGACGCGCTCACGTTGACGGCATAGGGCACGAACTCGCCGGCTAGGGCCAGGAGTACCTGCTCGGCGATCGTGTCGCCCGCCTTGTCCTGGGCTTCGGCCGTGCTGGCCCCGAGGTGAGGCGTGACCACGACCGACTCGAGCTCGAACAAGGGCGACTCAGTGGTCGGTTCCCTCACGAACACGTCGAGGCCCGCGCCGGCGACCACCCCGTCGCGAATCGCGGCCGCCAGTGCGTCTTCGTCGACGATGCCGCCCCGGGAGGTGTTGATGATGCGCAGGCTGGGCTTGGCCAGCCCGAGCAGGTCCTTCCCTATGAGCCCGGTCGTCTCCTTCGTCTTCGGGAGGTGCACGGTGAGGAAGTCCGCCATCTTGACGACGTCGGGCAGGTCCATCAGCTCGACGCCCATCTGGCGAGCCCGGTCGGCTGACACATACGGGTCGTAGGCAATGAGCCGCATGCCGAAGGCCATTGCCCGTTGGGCGACGAGCGCGCCGACCCGCCCGAGCCCCACGACGCCGAGGACCTTCCCGTGGAGCTCCACACCGGTCCACTTCGTGCGTTGCCACTCGCCTGCTTTCAGGGCGCTGTCGGCTTGGGGGACGTTGCGGGCCTGGGCGAGCAGCAGGGCCATGGCGTGCTCGGCCGCCGAAATCACATTGGACTGCGGCGCGTTGACGACCATCACCCCCCGGTTGGTGGCCATATCGACATCGACGTTGTCGAGGCCGATGCCGGCGCGCCCGACGACGACAAGGTCGTCGCCAGCCGCCAGCACTGCGGCGGTGATCTTGGTCTCCGAGCGAATGATCACCGCCTGCGCACCGGTGATCTCCTGCAGCAGATCGTCAGGCGTGAGGCCCAGCTTGAGGTCAACCGTGTGGCCTGCGTCGGTCAGACGCGCCAGTCCACGGTCGGCAATTGACTCGGTGACAAGGATGCGGGCCATGGTCAATCGTCCCACCTCAGCTTCTGACGGTCGAAACGGCGTTCAGGCAACGCCAATGGCGATGCTCGGGTCCCGGTTGGGCTCAATCCATCGCAAGAGCTCGAGAAGCTGCGGTTCGGGCAGGGAGACGCATCCGGCAGTTGGCCCGCCGTGGGAGACATGGAGGAAGATGCCGCTGCCGGCGCCCGGCGCGCGCTCGACGTTGTAAGCGATCACCGCTCCGTAGTTGTAGACCGGAGTCATGAGCATGGTCTCAGAGTCGCCGGGGGCGTCTTGGATGTCGGTGTCGACCCACTCGTTGTAGAGCGGACTCGCGGGGTCTTCGACCCAGACGATCGAAGGGCTGGTGATCTGGCGATAGGGAAGCCGTGTGCCCGGGTCGTCGTTCACCCCAAACGCAAAGCCGAACCCGTACGTGCCCGATGGGGTCTTCCCGTCACCCTCGGTCTTCTCCCCGGCGCGGGCGACGCCGTTGACTCCGACATTGGCCGCCCACGGTCCGAAGACCTCCTCCCAGCCTTCGGCTGTGCGGCTGTAGGCCGTAAGTGTCGCCGTACTTGAGCCGTACCCGGGCGCGGTGACGATGATCGCCTGTCCGCCGCTGATGTCTGCGAGCTGACCGGGAAGGCCGGCCACAGAAGGTTCGTCACTTGGGGGCGGCGTGAGATCGGACGATTCGAGCGCGCCGGTCGGGGTGGCAGCCGGGACCGGCTCGGGGGCAATCGTGGTCGGGGCGGTCGCGGGGCTGACCATCGGGGCTTCGATTGTGACCGTAGGTGCCGGGGCCGGCGCTGAGGTCGGCGCGCCGCCGGTTACGTCATTCGTGGGCTTGGTCGATCCGCACGCGACGACCATCAAGCAGCTCATGACGACTGCCGATAGACCTCTACCCATCGCAATACCCTACGGGCATGGGTTGGCCGAAGGCCTTGCCTCCTTTTTTGGCGCTGGCTTTGGTCGTGGCCGGCGGGTGCTCGTCGTCCCAACCGGCTGCGACCGCCGGCGCGCCGATTGCGGCCACTACGACCACCGTCTTTGAAGTCTCAGCGAGTACGACCCTGACTTCGGCAGCACCGTCGACCACCGTTGCTGCCACAGTTCCTGCCGCCATTCCCACCAGTGCCGCCGATCTCGGGTCAAGCTGGCACCCGGGGTGCCCCGTCGGACCCGACGACCTGGCCGTCATCCCCATTCGATACTGGGGGTTCGACGACCAGCCCCATGTGGGCTCGATAGTCATTCATGCCTCGGTGGCCGAGGCGGTCGACCAAGTATTCAGTCGCCTCTACGCCGACCATTTCCCGATCCGGCGCGTCGAGCCCGTCAGTGCCTTTGAGGGTGATGACAATGCATCTATGGCGGCCGATAACACCTCGGGCTTCAACTGTCGCGCCGCGGTTGGTGCCGGTCCGGCGCGCTGGTCCGCCCACGCCTCCGGCCAGGCCATCGACGTGAACCCTCGGGAGAACCCGTACCTTCTTGACGGCGAGGTGCTGCCGCCGGAGGGCGCCGACTATCTCGACCGTACAGTCGGTCGGCCCGGCATGGCGGTTGCCGGCGGCCCGCTCACGTCAGCGTTCGCCGCCGTGGGCTGGTCATGGGGCGGAACATGGACATCGCCCGACTATCAGCATTTCTCGGCCACCGGCGCCTGAGGAGTATCAGCCGAAGAGCTTGGCCAGCCGGGAGACACCCTCCTCCAGTTGTTCATCGCCAAGGGCATAGGACAGGCGTACATAACCCGGAGCGCCAAAGGCTTCGCCAGGCACGATCGCCACCTTGACCTGTTCGAGAACGGCCGTGGCCAGGTCGAGGGTCGTTGACGGCTGGGTGCCCCCAAGGTCGCGGCCTAGGACACCAGTGAAGTTCGGGAACGCGTAGAACGCGCCTTCGGGCTCGATGCACGTCACCCCGTCGATGTCGTTGAGGAGGGCGTGCATGCGCCGCCGGCGCCTATCGAACGACTCTCGCATCTCGGCCACGCACGATTGGTCGCCAGTGAGGGCCGCCAGCGCGGCCGCCTGGGACACGTTGGCAACATTGGAAGTGGCATGGGACTGCAGGTTCGTGGCCGCTTTGATGACGTCGGCGGGGCCGATCATCCACCCGACTCGCCATCCGGTCATGGCGTAACTCTTGGACACGCCATTGATCACGATGCAGCGCTCAGTTGTGTCAGGCACGAGGGCAGGGAGTGACGTGAACTCGGCGTCGCCGTAGACGAGGTGCTCGTAGATCTCGTCGGTGATGACCCAGATCCCGTGCTCGGCAGCCCAGCGTCCCACGGCCTCGACCTCGGCGCGCGGGTAGACCGCGCCGGTGGGGTTCGAGGGGGACACGAACATGAGCGCCTTGGTGCGTGGCGTACGTGCAGTCTCCAACTGGTCGACCGTCACCCGGAAACCCGAGGACTCGTCCGTGGGCACGACGACGTCGACCCCGCCGGCGAGGCGGATCGACTCGGGATAGGTGACCCAATAGGGGCCTGGGAGGATGACCTCGTCGCCGGGGTCGAGGATGGCGGCGCAGGCGTTGTAGATGGCCTGCTTGGCACCGTTGGTGATCAACACCTGGCTGGCCTGCACATCCAAGTTCGAGTCGCGCGCCGTCTTCTCGGCCACCGCCTGTTTCAGCTCGGGCAAGCCGCCCGCGGGCGTGTAGCGGTAGTTGCGGGGGACGGCGCAGGCCTCGACCGCAGCGGCGACGATATGGGCAGGGGTTGGAAAGTCGGGCTCGCCGGCGCCGAAGCCGATGACGTCCTCTCCGGCAGCCTTGAGGGCCTTTGCTTTGGCGTCGACGGCGAGGGTCGCGGACTCCTCGATGGCGCCGATTCGTGCGGATACTCGGTTCGTGGTGTCGGTCATGGGTGCGATAGTGACACGTCATGACTTCCACTTCGCAAGAAATCCCCGACATCCGCCTTCCGGCCGACCTTCTGCCGTCCGACGGCCGGTTCGGTTCGGGACCCTCCAAAGTCCGCCAGGATGCACTCGAGGCCCTCGTCGACGCCGCGCCGGGCTACCTGGGCACCAGCCACCGCCAAGCCGGGGTGAAGGCGGTGGTGGCCCGCCTGCGCGCCGGCATGCGCGACCTCTTCTCGCTGCCCGAGGGCTACGAGGTGGTGTTCGGCAACGGCGGCGCCGCCTACTTCTGGGACGTGGCCGCCTTCTCGCTCATCGAGCGGCGCAGCCAGCACCTGTCGTTCGGCGAGTTCTCGTCGTCGTTCGCGTCCGTGGTGGCGGCGGCGCCGTTCCTCGAG
>DATLEI010000032.1:0-2294 GCA_035525375.1 Acidimicrobiales bacterium | reverse complement strand
CTGGCCTCCCTCCTTTCGATGTGTCTAGTTGTGTCCCTACGGGTCCAACATCTTGGGGGAAAGTCACTCGTTGGGGGAAGAACTGGGGGAAACTGACGCGCGGATTGTAGCCCCCGGCAACCGGCCGGCCAGTTGCGCAGGTACTCAGACGTTCCGAAGCCGGAACAAGACGGACGCGCTCGCGCAGACGCGCCAGATGCCAAATACGACCGGGCCCCACCAGACGAAATAGCGGTCGCCCGGGCCGGCATTCGCGTAGGTGGCCACGCTGACCACGACGCCTGCAATGACGGCGAGACCCCAGAGAACGATCGATTTCATCGCCTTTTGCCGAACTTCGGCGATCTGTCGCAACCTCGCGGGGTCTTGGGCGTACGGGCCTGTGTTGGCGGCATTGGCGTAGCCGGGCGCTGTGGAGGCGGGCTCGGCTGGGGTCGCCCAAGCCGGCATCGCGCCAGGCGCCGGTATCGCCGGTGGAGAAGGTGAAGATGCGGCCCCCGACGTCGATCGTGGCCTTGCTCGCGGCGAAGGGGAATCTTCCAACGCGGCAATTCGCCGGAGCACAGTGACCCGGTTCTTCCCCGCCATCTCCCGCTCCTTGACCCGGCCCAAATCGTCGACGGTCAAACTCGAAAGGCCCTCCACGACCTCGGCGGCGGTGAGTCGCTCGTAGTACCGAAGTGGCGCTGCGCGTAGGCGTGGGATGAACAGGTCATAAGGGGTCCACCCGCGCGGGTCGGGGCCTCGCTGAACTCGGTGTGTCTGACGCATCGAGAACAGGAGACCCCTTGGCCCCCGACACTATGCAGGTCCGGCTTCATCTGCGGTTGATTCGCGTCCTCGAGGTAGCCGTCGACACCCTCGGCGAGCTCGTCGTCGTTGTTGTATCGACGCGCTCGTGGTCGCGCTGTCCGCATTGCGGGCACCGCTGCCGGCGAGTCCACGACGAACGCCGGCGTCGAGTCCGGGATCTACCGGTCTCGGGCCGGAAGGTGACGTTGGTGTGGCGACGGCGACGTTTCGTCTGCGATGGCTGCGGCGAGCGCCACCTGGAGGACCACGACGAGTTCGAGGGTCGCCTCACCCGCCGGCTGACCCGCTGTGTCGTGGCCGACGCCAAGGTCATGTCGCTGCGGGCAGTCGCTCGTCGCCACGGCCTGTCGTGGTCGGCGGTGATGGACCTGGTGGCGTCGTGGTCGACGTTGGTGGGCGCGCATCGAAGATCGCTGCGCTGTCGGGTACTTCTGGTCGACGAGACCTCCATGCGCCGCCGCCATCGCTACGTGACGGTGCTGCAGAACGGCGAGACCGGCGAGGTGCTGGCCATGGTCGCCCACCGCAACGAAGCCGCCCTGTCAGGCTTTTTCGCTGCCCAGGGTCGACGATGGTGTCGGGGGGTGAAGGTGGTGGTCACCGACGGCTCCAAGTCCTACCGATCTGCGGTGAGCCACCATCTCGGCCATGCCACCCATGGGTTGGATCGATTTCACGTCGTGCGCTGGTTCGCCGCCGGCGTGACGCTGGTGCGTCGGGAACTGCAACGACGAGAGCCCCGCGGTCATGTCCGCCCGGCGTTCGATCCCGAGCTATTCCGGTCCCGCTTCGCGCTCCTGCGCCGAGCCGACTCCATGTCCGAGCGCGACCAGCGACAACTCGACGACCTGTTGGATCGCTATCCCCGCATGCGGGTGGGATGGCACGCGCTGCAGGAGCTCTACGGGCTGTATTCGGCCGACGACCGCGACGGAGCCCTCGCCGCCCTCGACCGCTTCACCGATCTCTACGCCACCGGTGAGATCCCCGAGTTTGCCGACGTTGTCAAAACCGTCATCGCCTGGTCGACCGAGATTCTTGCTTTTCACGACCCCGCTGCCGGCCGCATCTCGAACGGCCGAATCGAGGGCACCAACAACAAGCTCCAGGTGCTGCGCCGGGTCGCTCACGGTTTCGTCAATCGAGCGAACTTCGAAGCGAGGGGTCTGCTTGCCTGTCCGGCTATGAGAGGATCGCCGTTGCCGAATTCAGCACTGGCCACCCCATGAATTCGCGCAGCCTCTACTTGTGACGCAGGCGGTGTCGTAGCGGGCGCGTCCAGTGTCGCCACCCGTGCGGTGCCCAGACGGGCGGCCAGAAGGCACCGAGCAGGATTCCGAGGACGACCACGGCCAACGCGATGATGAGCATTCCGCTCATTCTCAGAAGGTTAGTGACGCCTCTCGGCAACCGTCGGTCGGGGGCCCCCTACCGCGCGCCGGTAGCCACGGACCATTCGATCTGTCGAACGAGGCGCGCGC
>DATLEI010000011.1:0-4012 GCA_035525375.1 Acidimicrobiales bacterium | reverse complement strand
CTACCTGATCAGCATCGCTTCAACCGGTTGCTCGAGCGGCTTGGACCCGACGACCGGGAGGTCGTGGCGGTGATGCTCGAGGAGCAGTTTGTGGCCGGCGTCCATGAGGCTCTCGTTGTGCTGCACAAGGGAGAAGTGGAGCCGTCCGTCGACGGCTTCGAAGGAACGCCCTTCCTCGACTTTGTCGGCCGCCTCGGTGGCTGGGATTGGCCCACCGAGGGGAGCGACGCATAGGCGCAAGACTGGCCCGGCACGCGCTCGCTTCGGTCGCCGGTGCGTCTGTCCCAGAACGACGCGGCCGACCTTCCAATGGAGGTGCCCTCTACCGCCGGTTCGCGGTCAGCCGGCGGCGTCGCCAAAGGCCACACATTCCGGCGATCCAGCGCAAGGGCGATGGCGCGGAATGGGGCGCATCTTCGTTCCAATCAGACCGTCCGCGTCGACGATGACAGGCGGACGGTGCAAGGCCGGGCCTGCAGCGAGCCGACCCGTAAATGCGGGCGGTACCGTCAAGGGCGCTCCCGCAGGTCCGCATCAACATCTGGGCCTCGAACGTGCCCATCAGGGTCAACCTCGTAGGTGCCCTGCTCGTAGCGCCGTGTCAGTTCTTGAACGAATACGTCGAGGGTCGGCCACTGAGGGTGCACCTTGTACTCAGGATCAGCGTCGAACCAGCCGGCGTGAACCGGCGAGGTGCTCATTGACTCACCCGCGAGATCGACAGCGACATAGCCTGCATCGAGACGAGCCAAGGGAAACCATGACGGGCTCCAAAGGTCCGACGCATCGGACCACTGCCCGGGCAGGTCTTGAGTGACCCCGTCGAAGTCTCTGCGCGTGTCGAGATACTCCTGGCAGAGAGTCTCGAGGTCGAAGATGTAGACCCCAGGGGCCAGCTCGCAGTTGCGAAGGTTGGCGTTCGGGTCACCTGCGCCGTTGTGCCAGCCAAACCACTCGACAACCTCGTCACTCGGCACGAGGCCGACCTGATCGAGTCGGCTTCTGGTTGCTAATTCCTCAAGCCCGGGACGGAAGTGACCGGCCACCGCTGCTCGCGCGCTCCGCAGAGTGTTCTCGAGTTCGACCAAGGACTCGGCGAATTTGCTCATGTTGTCAGCACTCCACGAGGTCGCACATAACGACAAGACTCACGAGACGTAAGTCTGACCCCCAACGCCGGACTGAGGACGCAACATCCGAAGCCCCCCTGCTCCTGGACGGGATCAGCGGTCAGGCCCGCAGGGACCGTGCCCTGGCGCCTGATGCGTACCGCCGGATCCTGGTTGTTGCGGCGCTCGCCGAGGGTGACCAGTATCGCCTGCGGGCGCTGCCCGGCTCGGTCTCCTGTGCCGGCCGCGGAAACAGACGGCGGAGCGATGTGGCGGGACTCATGTCACGGGGCGGAACAACGGCGGCGGTGGCGCAATGGAGGAACCTCAATCCGATTGGAGGAACTCCATGTCCACCGATACGACCATCGTGAAGCCGACCGCACCGCTGTTCGACGACGCCCGCCTGGCCGTCGCCGGCTTCCTGGCCCGCTACTCCGGTGCCACCCGAACGAGCTACACCACCGACCTGCGCCAGTTCTTCGCCTGGTGCGCCCAGTGCGACCTCGATGTGTTCGCCGCCAAGCGGGGCCACATCGAGCTGTACGCCCGCACGATGGAGGAGCGAGGGCTGTCCCGTGCCACCATTGGCCGCCGCCTGTCGACCGTCGCCGGCTTTTACCGCTTCGCCGTCATCGACGGGACGATCGAGCACTCGCCGGCCGAGTACGTCCGCCGACCGAAGATCGACACCGAATCGGCCACCCTCGGCCTCGACCGTATGGAGCTCGGCGCCTTCATCGCCCAGGGCACCGCCGGCAGCGTCGTCGACCAGGCCCTGGCCTGCCTCCTGGGGCTACTGGGCTGCGCATCTCCGAGGCCCTGCATATCGACATCGAGCACCAAGGCATCCAGCGGGGACACCGGACTGTCACCGTGCTAGGCAAGGGCTCCAAGCTGGCGGTGATCCCGCTGCCGCCCCGGGTGGCCCGGGCCGTCGACCTGGCCGCCCGCGACCGGACCAGCGGCCCGCTGCTCCTTGGACGCAATGGCGATCGGCTGAACCGCCAGGCCGCCACCCGCATCGTCGTACGCCTGGCCAAGCAGGCCGGCGTGAGCAAGCACATCTCCCCTCACTCCCTCAGGCACAGCTTCATCACCGCCGCCTTGGGCGCCGGGGTGCCTCTCCGGGATGTCCAGATCGCCGCCCGTCACGCCGACCCCCGAACCACCACCCGCTACGACCGGGCACGCAACAACCTGGACCGGCATGCCAGCTATATCGTGACCGCCTTCGTGGCCGGAGCGTCGTAACGGCCCACCTCTCTCCGCCCGGAGCTCAGGGGGAAGGCGCCGGCTCGCCATACGCCTAACTTGGCCATGTGGCGGCGAGGAGACGTCTCGGTGCTGAGGATCGGCTCGACGCGATCCGCACAGCGCTGCGGGGAATCGCCGGCCACGCGCGATCCGCTTGACGTGGCCCCTGCCTTGGCGGCGCTCCATCCCAAGAACGACACTTTCCCGGGCGAGGTGCTTCTCGCGCTCGCCGCGGACGCGCTCGATGAAGCCGGTGCTTCACGCGACCTTCCGGTCTCCTACGAAGGCCTTCGCGAGCGATACCTGCCTGAGATCGAGTTTCGCGGCCGAGTGGAGCACCACAAGAGCCACTACGCCCTCCAAGCGGCCGCGATGATGCACGGAGGCGTTGAGCCAGACCTTCTTGGCGAAATCACGTGGTGGAGCAGCGACGACCTGTGGCTCTGGTCGTTGTACGCCCTCATCATCTATCTCCGCGTCGCCGCCGAGCGCACCGCTACGCCGATTCAGGCCGTGTGCAAGGCGCTGGCGGCCGCCACGGCGTCAATATCAGCCCCAACACCTGAGCGGCGCAGCCGTGAGCTGACGTGCGATCACGTGGGAATGCCGTGCACCCTTCGGCATCGGCCGCCGCCCGCCAGCGCCCCTCAGGCCCCATGCGTCCGGGTGGCTTCCGAGTGGTCTCCTTTGGCGAGCAGCCGGTCCCATGCGTCGATGGCGTGCGGCAGCGAGGGACGAACAGCGTGTCGGTAGCCCTGCGTGGTCCGGGTGTCGACGTGCCCGGCAAGGTCGGCCACCTTCACGAGGTCGTCGAGCTGGTCGGCGACCAGCGACACAAATGAGTGCCGGAGCTCATACGTCGTCCAGTCACGTCCGAGCCCGGCGCGGTCGCACAGCTGCTGAAATGCCCGCCTGAGATTGGAGAGGGTCATCGGCGTGCCGTTGCGGCTGCAGAACACGAAGCCCTCCTGGTCGTACAGACGGAGCATCCGCATCTCCTCCCGGTGGCGATGGAGGGCGGCGACGAGGAGCGGGTGAAGCCCGATGGATCGCCGGCTGCGGGGGGTTTTCGGCTCCACCTGGCCGGCGTAGCGATCGTCGACCTCCAAGGCTCGCTCGGTGACCCGGATGCTCGGAGACTCCGAGTCGATGTCGACGAAGCACCAGCGAAGTCCGGCCAGCTCCCCGGGCCGGAGTCCGCACATGAGGCCGGTAAGCCACATGGCGGGCCGGGCGTCGGCCGGTATGGCGTCAACGAGCAGGCGCTGCGCCTGCTCGATGGTGAAGCTCTTGCGCTGCTTCGCGGCACTCTTCTCCGGTAGGAGCACGTCGGCGGCCGGATTCGTCTTGATCGTGCGGCGGCGGAGTCCGTGTTGCAGGGCCTGGTTGAGGTAGTTCCAGTTGCGGTCGATCGTGCTGGTCGAACAGTCGCGCGTCGCCATCCCGGCGAAGAGCGCCTCGAGGCGCTCGGTGGAGGTGCGATCGACCCACAGCTTGCCGACGACGGGTCGGACGCTCGTGTCGAGCAGGTGGCGGGCGTTGGCCAGTGTGTTCGGCGACTTCGTCCGAGCGTGCCGCGATCGCTTGGTGGCCGAGGAGTTCGGGCACCCGTCTGCGAACCACGCGTCGATCACATCGTTGAAGGT
>DATLEI010000002.1:0-3506 GCA_035525375.1 Acidimicrobiales bacterium | reverse complement strand
TGGCCTGCATCCAGCGCCGGCCGCCGGCCGGGGTGGTCTTCCACCCTGTCCGGGGCTGGCAGCTCAGGCTCGACGAGTCGTCGCGTCTCTGGCCGCCGGGCTCGGCATCATCGGACGATGTCACCGGCGGCCGACGCACTGGGCCGGCCGGACTAGTCGAGGGGACCGGCGCGGTCGGGGCCGACCCAGGCCTCGCAGGGGAACGAGCCCTTACGTTCGCGCGGCACGACGTACGACAGCCCGCTCGTGTTGACCGCGTGGTCCCCCAGTGGATCCCGTGAACGAGATCGGGCGCGGGCGGCGACGCCGTCCGGCTGTCGCCGTTGGTGCGACGACCGAGCGGGTTCCGAGTGCCCGGCATCGCCCGCACTGGTGACGTCGCGTCGCACGGGACGAGCCCTCATCGCCTGCGCTCGCGGCGGCACTTCGGCCGATGCGATCGGCGCCGGCAGGCGTCGTGTCATGGGCGCAGGTCCGGGGACACTTCTCTGTTGTGCATGTGTGAGCGAGCCGTCGATCTGTCGCGCTCGTTGGAAGCCCGAGGCAGGCTCTCGGTCTCGATCGCGACCCAGCGGACAAATGCCAGTCCGCCTCGGTCGCACTCGCTTGGACTTTTCCTCTCTCGCAAGCGAGCGCCGGCCGTCGCTGCTGAACACAGACAGCAGCGACGCGGGGAGGTAACGACCGCCGTGGCCGAGGCGACCCGCTTCTCACGGCTACCAGTTGACGCCGATCTGCCGTATCGGTCGGTCGAGGCAATCGACTGCGGGCCCAACCCCAACCGTTCTGCCCGGTCACAAGCGCGCGTGCAGCGGGCATCCTCACAGGCCAAACTCCTCGCAGCTTGAGCGGTGCAAGTCAACTGGTCGTGCCTCGGACCCGGAAAACTCACCGTTCCATCCCGCGGTGTTGATCCAGAAGAAGAAGAGCCAACGACTTGGCTCGGCCAGCAGCGTCGAGGTCCCCCGCTGCCGCGGCGACCACAGAACCTTTCATGAGGAGCTGGTAGGAGTGGGCGAAACCATCCGGATCCCGCAGGAGGTCCTCCTTCGCGAGGTCACGCAGGACGGAGCGGATGTTCTCTAGGTGCCGAGCGCTCGCGGCGCCGACGGGATGTGCCAAGCCCATCTCCAACAGGGCGTTGATGAACGAGCACGACTCGTAGTCGCCCCGATGGAACCACTCGTCGAGCACGTCGAAAAAGGCAAGCAGCCGCTCCTCGGCGTTGGAGCCCCGCCGCCATGCCTCCACGACGAGCCAGTCGCGCACCCAGATCTCGTCGCGCCGGTCCAGGAAAGCGAGAACCAGCTCGTCCTTCGACCGGAAGTGTCGGTAGAGCGTCGCTTTGGCGACACCGGCCCGCCCGATCACCTCGTCGACGCCCACATCGCGGATGCCGCGACGGGCGAACAGCTCATAGGCCGCCTGAACGATGCGTTGGCGGGCGTCGGGGACCGGAGTACCACGGGGGCCCTCGAGCGGCTCCGCCATATCCGTAATGTACCGCAAGTCGTTGGGGGACAGACCGGTCTGTCCCGGCGACACGGCAACGGCAACAACTCACCAAGACCATGCGCATGCTGGAATGCATGCCCACAACGAGCATGGCCAGCCGCCGCCGCGGCCCCGAGGCCGATGGGGTCGATCCCTGGTCGCGGTGCGCGTATGGACCGACGACGGGAACCGCGCCTCCAAGGCGCTGGGCACCCGCCAGAGTACGACTTCCGCTGATACACCTCCGGTAGGGTCCCCCACTCGGCTGAGCCGGGATCCCAGCGTGTGAGTCGGCAACCCGACTTTCACAAGGAGAATTCCGATGACCCATGTTGGAGGACAGCTCCAAGCGCAGTTCATGGCCCGTGTCCGCGGGCGTGACCTCGAGCGGTGCCTGGTGGTGCCGGTCGATGTCGGCAAGTCCTCGGCCATGGCTTTGGTCGCCGACCACTACGGCGAGATGGTGGTCGCCCCGTTCGAGTTCGCCCTGACCGAGACGGGCTTCGCGGTGCTGGCGGGCTCGATCGCTCGGGCCGAGGCGGCCCGCTCGGCCGAGGTCGTGCGGGTGGGGGTGGAGTCGGCGGGCCACTACCACCGCACGCTGGTGGCCCGGTTGCGGGCCGGGGGCCACGAGGTCGTCGAGCTCAATCCGGCAGCGGTGAAGGAGGCCCGAGCCCAGCAGCTGCTGCGCCGCCTGAAGAGCGATGCCCGGGACCTGGGGGCCATGGCCGAGCTGATGGTTCGGGGCGCCGGTCGTCGTCCGGCGGCGCGCACCGACGCCCTCGCCACCCAGGCGGCGTGGGTTGCCCACCGCCGGCGCAAAGTCGTCGCCCGGGTGGCATTGGCCAACCAAGTGATAGGCCAACTCGACCTGGTGTTTCCCGGCCTTGACGGCTGCTTCTCGGACCTCCTGGGCGCCCGCGCCGGGCGAGTGATCGTCACCGACATCTGCGACCCCGATCGCGTCCGGCGCCAGGGAGTCGAGGGCCTGCGACGCTTCGTCGCCCGACGAGGCGTGGCGCTGTCGCGCCCCAAGGCGGCCGAGGTGGTCGAGGCGGCCCGAGTGGCTCTGCGACTTCCAGCCGGCGAGCGGCTCGCCCTGGGCAAGGTCCTGGCCGTTGACCTGGCTCTTCTCGCCAATCTCGAGGCCGGGATCATCGCTGCCGAAGCGGCACTGGCCGAGGTCCTGGCCGACACGCCGTCGGCGATCCTCACCTCCCTGCCCGGGGTGGCGGTTGTGCGCGCCTCGAACTACGGGGCCGGCATCGGGGACCCGGCCCGGTTCCCGAACGCGGCCGCTGCCTACCGGGCCGCGGGCCTGGTCCCGGCGCTGTATGCGTCGGCCGGGAGATCCCGGTCCGGTCAGCACATCAGCCGAGAGGGCTCCGTCGAGCTGCGCCAGGCGATCATCGAGATCGGCCGGGGCCTGGCCCAGCACGACGCCGACTTCGGTGACTACCGCCGACGGCTCCTCAGCTCAGGCAAGCCCGCGCTGGTGGCGGCCGTCGCCGTCGGGCATCGGGCCCACCGCCTTGCCTTCGCCATGCTGGGCAACCAGCAGCCCTATGACCCTGCCCGATGGGCCGAGTCGGTGGCGGCGGGCATGACCGCCATGGCGAAGACCCGACGGGCCCACCAGAACGACGTGACGTGCCCGCCGCCGGCCACCAGCGTGCCCGAAGGGGGTGACGCCGACAACAACGAGAATGCTCGACGCGCTCGGGGCTGAGCCTCGCGAGTTCGGCGGTGGGGGCCCGGAACGACGTCGATTCCGCTATGACGCCCTTCGGGGACGTCGCGCCTAGCACGACGCCGGGTCCCCTCCCACTGAAGCGAGCGCGAACGTGGTTGCCTGACCCGCCATTCGGTGAGGTCGCGTATGTCAGCGTGCTGCCGCAGGGAGACCGCCGAAGCTGAACGCCTCAAGACACCGAGTCGAATCGACTGCGACCCGACCGGCGCCTGCTTCGCCGCGACCCGACAGCGCTATTGACAGATCAGACAGTTGCTAG
>DATLEI010000047.1:0-19103 GCA_035525375.1 Acidimicrobiales bacterium | reverse complement strand
GGCCCTATCGCGAAGCCCTGATGGACGCCGCGATCGACGCCGGCGCGTATGTCAGCGCCGTCGACGCCATACAGGCTGCGGCCGAAGCGCTCCCCCGCAACCCCAACGAGGGCCTCCTGTTGCAGGCCCTCCTGCTGCGCCTTCCGCCCCTCCGCGCCCGTACCGGCGGCGCTTAGGTCAAAGTGCCCCTGTTCGCAGGCACCATCGCCTTGAAATCCTGGACCGAGCTGCCGGTGACGGGTGCAATACTCGGGAGCTAGGCCCGGGTAGCTCAGCTGGTAGAGCAGCTCACTCGTAATGAGCAGGTCGTCGGTTCGAGTCCGACCTCGGGCTCAAAGGTGCTCTGACCAGCACTTATAGCGGTTTCTGCGAAGTGGCGGTAGTTGCACAGCGCTCTAAGAGCGGATAATCTTCCCCTGCGATGATGGCGCGGCAGGCGGTTGATGCGGGCGATTTGACCCGGCTGGTCACCTCCTTCGAGCGGTCGCTGCGGGCGAGGAACCGCTCGCCGAAGACGATTCGCAGTTACGTGCAGTCGGCGCACCTCCTGAGCGCGTTCTTGGCCGAGCGAGGCATGCCGACCGCCGTCGATGCCATCCGGCGCGAGCACGTCGAGGCCTTCATCGAGGACCAGCTGGCGCGCTGGACGCCATCGACCGCCGCCAGCCGCTACCGCTACGTCCAGCAGTTCTTCCGCTGGCTCGAGGAAGAGGGCGAGATCACCGCGTCACCGATGGCGCGCATGCGCCCGCCGACCGTCGCGGAGGAACCGGTGCCGGTGGTGAGCGACGACGACGTGAAGCGCTTGCTGGCGGCGTGTGCCGGTAGAGGGTTCGACGAACGGCGCGACACAGCCATCGTGCGGCTGTTCCTCGACGGCGGACTCCGCCTTGCCGAGCTCACGTCGCTGAAGTTGGCCGACGTCGACTTCGAGAGCGGTGTCGTCGTCGTGATGGGGAAGGGTCGCCGGCCCCGAGCATGTCCCTTCGGTCGTCAGACGGCTCAGGCCCTCGATCGCTATCTCCGTTCGCGCGACCATCATCGTCTCGCCGACACGCCGTGGCTGTGGCTCGGCCGGAGCGGACGCCTGATGGACAGCGGCGTCGCCCAGCTCCTACGCCGGCGCTGTGCCAAGGCCGGCATCGAGCCGATCCACCCGCATCAGCTCCGCCACACCTTCGCCCACGCCTGGCTCGCCCAGGGCGGCAACGAGGGCGACCTCATGCGCCTCGCTGGCTGGCGCTCAAGGCAGATGCTGAGCCGCTATGCCGCCTCTGCAGCCGATGAGCGCGCCCGTGACGCCCACCGGCGCCTAAGCCCGGGCGATCGGTTCTGACTATGACCGATCGCGAACCGGCAACCACCGAGGACTACAACGAAATGGGCAAGCGCGTGACCGAGGAGGAACTCATTTTCGTCGAGGCAGCAGCTCTCAGCTGGTCACCTCCAGACGATGCGTTCGGCGCGTCAGAGGCTCGACAAGGCGACGCCGACAAGGATGACCAGTAGGACCAGTGCCTGCGATGTAGGCGCGACCGAAGCGGCGCCACGCCGGCCGGTTGGGCGGACCGTGAGTGATCCCGTAGTGCCGCTCCCAGTACGGCCGCTCGTCCTCCATGACCGCCATGATCGCGCCGTCGGAGCGATCATGAACGCCGGACCGATCGGCCTTCACTACGTGATTGATCGTCGCCGTCGCACCTCCGCTGACCGAAGCGCTCGTTTGATGTGAGCCCTGCCGGCGGCGTCCGCTTATCGTCTGCGCTCGACTGGACCCGGGCCGAGGACTGATGCAGTCGCCGGCTACGACCGCCGGCGCCGCACCTCGGCAGAACGCAGCGCAAGCTTGATGAAGTGAGCCTTCCGCGCCGCATCGGCGCGCCGGCGCCGCTCGGCCGCCGGGAGCTGATTGTTCGGATCGACCTGGCGCTCGAACCGGGCGAGGAACGCTGACCGCGCAGCAGCCGTCGTCTCGACCGGATCGCGCTGCGCGTGGAGGCAGTAGGCCGCCATCCGCGCTCGGAGACTGCGTTGCGCCGCGCCGAGATCCGGGTGATGGTCGTCCTGAGTCGTTCGCTTGTTCTTCGGCTTCACGACCGACTACTGGTCTCATCACCCCCCCGCTAGTGCCACGTGAAGTGGTTCGCAGGTTCCGCAAAGCGGAACCTGCAGGGGTGTCTCTCGATCGTGGCTGAAGGAGAGAGATCGACGGTGCCCGTGGATGGCCGTGCACGAATGCCTTCCGGCTCCGGCTCTTATGGTCCTCGTCGCTGGATCTGGAGATGTGCTTCGAGTGTCGGCAGTGCCGTGATGTCCTTCGGGCGACCGGCGGCGCGCTTCGACTCGATGACGTCTTCGAGCGAGGCGACCGGAACATCGAAGTCCGCGAGCCGAACGGTAATCGCGCTCGGAGCGAGCTCGTCGTAACCACCTGCGAAGCCGGCTGGTGTGAAGCAGAGATCGAGCGGGCCCTCGCGTGTGATCAAGGTCATCGTGGTCACGTTGGCGAGAAGGTCAGCGTGGGGCTCGAACGCCACGCCTTCCGAATCTCCCTCGACCCGCAATCGTGCGCCGAGTGCTTGCAGCGCGGTTGCGAGGCGAACCAAGTTGTCCTTGGCGAGCGAAGGGCATACGTCGATGTCGATCGTCGCGTAACCGGTGTCGTGCAGCCGAGCCGCCACACCGCCGATCACCACGTAGGACACGTCGTGATCGGCGAGAACGCGGCAGATGGCGACGACGTGATCGTCGGCGAGCTCAGGCGGCGTCACTGATCAGGCGGTATCCCTGCGCGCGGAGCCGTGCGCGCATTTCGTCTGTGAGCGACCGTTCCCAATCAGCGAGCAGGTCGTCGTGGTTGTCACGATCGGCGAGCTGCATCCGCACCTCGAGCCCGGCCCGCGCCAGCATGCGCAGTAGCGTCGGTAGGGTCGGCTGCCGCCGGCCCGACTCGTAGGCGGACAGTGTCGGCTGCGCGATGTCGAGGAGGTCCGCGAACGCATGCTGGGAGAGCCCGAGTCCGAGCCGGGCCGACTTCAACAATGCGCCGGCAACCTCGTTCTCAACCTCTGTCACGATGATAGCGTATCGTCTATCAGACCAACCAGCAAGAGTCCCGGGCATCCTTCGAACCGTTCTCACGCGCCGATCGACCAATCGGCGACTGAAGCGGAGCGCCACGAGTTGGCACCTTCGACGGCGGATGACCGACGAGACTCATCAGCATGACCCTGTCGGCGACGTGCCCCGAGGAACCCCGTCGAGATCGAGATCGCCGGGTGGGCGGGGCTCATCTCTTCCCGCCGGAATCGCCCTCAACACGAGCCCGCCGGCGCGTAATGAGGTCCACGCCTAAGTGCAGCGCCAGGATCGTGAACGGGATCAGGACGAACGGGTTCGTGCGTTCTGGGAGGGCTATCGGCAGGAGGTAGAGGCACAACGCGCCTTCGCTGGCGACGATGAAGACCCAAGCAGCAAATGCCTTCTCCGAGCCCATCCCGGCCTTGTAGCCGAACACGTAGCCGAGAATGACGATGGCCAGAGCGATAAGAGCGCATGCCAGGATGATGGCCATCGCACCACCATCGAGTTGGACCGTCTCGGCGAACATTCCTAAACGGCGGGACTGGATAGATGCCCGGCGCCGGGAATGGTTTGCTCCCTCCGCTGGTCACATTCCGCCAGCATCTACCTAGGGCGGATTGCCTCGGCAGCAGCAGTCGCTGCTACGCCGTAGCTCTCCGCTATGAAGGCCTCGACCTCCTCAGAAGGGAGGTCGAGGCATAGCGTTTCTCACCAAGGGCGAGTAGTAGGGGACATAGCTACTCGCAGGGGCCATCGGCGACGACCCTTCGACGACACGTGCCGCCCGACGGCAGCAGCACGGAACCAGCAGATGACATCCGAAATCGGGCTAGGTAGCGCTCGCGCTCCCAGACTCCGGGGGAGGAGTCCATTGGCCCCGCCGTAGTGCATCGCGCAACACAGAGACTTCCCTCTCAAACGCCGGACTGCTCGGGATCTCCTGCCGGTGCTGCTCGTAGCGCAGCCGCACCTCCTCCGACCTCCGCCGTTCCTCCGATCCCCAGCGCTGTTGGTCCTCCCTCCGGCGCATGTGCTCGAGCACCAGATCCGAGACTGCGGCATCGGCCAACCTCGCACCGGCGATGCGGTCGGTGTCCTGCTTCGCCACCGCCAACCAGAGGAACGTGAGTTGCGCGTCCCTCTCCTCGCTATTCAGCTCGCTCATACAGTCGTTCACCTGGGCAAGCACCGTATCCAGGTCGGCCTTCATCCAGAAGCGAACTCTGCGCCCCATCTCAGGAAGCATGGGGACTACTCGCCGTGCAGCCCACCATCGAGCAAGTCGACTCTTCAAGCTGCCTCCCATTGACCAAAACGCGGGCCCCACCCCGATGCTCGACCCCCACGAGCAGATTCACCGAGAATCACCATCAGCGAGCCGACAAGGTTCTTCCCCAAGTACACCTGCATCGATAAACACCTCATCACGTTCGTAGGAGAGTGTCACGACTACCCAACTCGTCCATCCGGCGTGGTCGCGCTGCAGGTGGTAGGAGCCGGCTGGGCCGGGGGTGGTCGAACCAGTCCAGCCATCTCGGACAAGCACCCGTGCCACGTCGTCGGCGGTACGGGGAGCGTTGGACGGTGCGACGTTCCAGGAACGACGGACCCAAGGTTGAACGACACCACCGCTCTCGACAGTGCAATCCGTCTTCTTGAAGCCCGAGGCCGGGTTCGCTCCATCGGGCGTTGCCAGGGCAGCGAACTCCTTGTCGACAATCCCTAGGTGCGTAAGGGTTTGACGCATGAGTGCCTCGTCTTGAGCGACGGCAGGCTCTTCAAACGGTGCCAGGAAGACCAGGTACCCAACGACAACTACCGCGGCAATGGCGAGGACGGGCGAGGCGATGGCCGCGATCATCAGGAAGTTCCCCCGCAACCACGAGCCTCCCCTTCGGAGCGATCGCACTCTCCGCATCATGCCGGACGCGGCATAGCCAAGCGTTCGCGGCCTTAGGTGTCGCGCTCTGCCACGTGCCACCGTTCTGGCTCGACGTCGACCCCTGCGGCAAGGTCGGCTCAACCGGCGATCCCGATGGAGACACTTGGACCAGCGGGCGCGGGAACCTCTTCGCCTTCGCTGGTCGAGCGATCGTTCCGTGGACTGGACAAGTGACCGGCAGATGTCCAGTTTTGTTCGCTACACTTGATATGTGGACCTAGAGGCGCTGCGGTCGAGTCCGGTCGGTCGATTGGTTCCGATCCGTGGCCATGACGCTCGCTTCGGCGAGGACTACGAGCATTGGGCATTCGTGCCTGACCCCTTGCCGACGGTCGTCGAACTTTCGCCGACAACCTGGCGTGTCGTCAGCGATTCCATGCTCAGTCTCGGCCGCCTAGACCAAGCCGGTCGTCACGTTCCTGACCCGGCACTCCTGCGCCGGCCCACGCTCCGTCGAGAAGCACAGTCGACTTCCGCGCTGGAAGGCACGTACGCGCCACTCAGCGAGGTATTGGAGGCCGATCCGGACGACCTCCAGGCCCCTCGGCGAACCCCTGAATTGCGGGAGGTGCTCAACTACGTAACGGCCGCGGAGCACGCGTATGCGAGTGTTCCCGAGCGCGGGATCTCGTTCGGACTCCTCGGTGAGCTCCACCAACTTCTTGTCTCCGGGACCGCCGCCGACGGTACAAGGGCAGGCAAGGTGCGCGACCATCAGGTCGTCATCGGCTCTCCGGGCGGCCGGGTGACCGAAGCGCATTTCGTGCCACCGCCACCGGGCCCGGCTTTGGAAGTCGCTCTTCGAGGCTGGGCCGACTGGGTCAACGGACAGTCGACCCTGCCGGCCGTGGTGCGCGCCGCCCTAGCCCACTACCAGTTCGAAGCATTGCATCCTTTCAATGACGGGAACGGTCGCATCGGCCGGCTACTGATCGTCTTGCAACTGCTCCGGGAGAACGTGATCCATGAACCTCTCCTCACCGTGTCGCCGTGGTTCGAGGCTCGGCGCCGCGAGTACCAAGACCAACTCCGGCGCGTGAGCGAGACAGGCGGTTGGGACGACTGGGTGGCGTTCTTCTCCAAGGGCATTGCGACTCAAGCGGAGTCGACGACGGAGAAGGTTCGCCAGCTGCTCGTGTACCAGGAAGAGACTCGAGCACTAGCTCGTCAGCAAGGGCTGCGAGGCCTTGCCATCGACTTGATCGACGGGCTCATCGCTCGCCCACTTCTGGCCACAGGCTGGGTGGCGAGCGTCCACGGGGTCAGCCGGCAGGCGGCGACGACAGCCATCGCTCGCCTCGCCGAAGCTGGGATTGTCCGAGAGGCAACTGGTCGCCGTTATGGCCGAGTGTTCGCTGCAGGCGAAGTGATCCGCATCTTGGAACGGTGAGCCCTCTGCTGTAGCGGGAAGACCTTCCCTACTCGGTGTCCCGCTCGAACCATTCAGCGATCGACCTCAGCAATGGCGCAAGTTGCTGCTTAGATACTGAGCCCTCGAGTTCAATCGCGCGCCACGAGAGGCCGGGCTTGTCGCTCAGGTCCGTGGGCTCGACGACAAACCGGATCCAGGTGGTCCGGAACTCACCCAGCTCTCCCAGGAGAGCGCTGCGACGCTCGTACTCCGGCGAGTCATAGGCCCAGACGGAGCGAAGGGCGCGCCGGAAGCGAGCGTCACTTCGCGCCAGGCGCTCGATCTGCTCCCAGAGCTCGACCCCGTGGTCACGCACGAGGTTCTCGAGGTCTCCGCACCCCACCCAGCCAACTAGTTCCTCGTCGGGCTCCGGAGTGCTGTTGATCACGGCAACGATTCGCTCCAGGAACTCTGCAGGCGGCAGGCCGTCGGTAGGGCCACCCGCCTTCAACAACTGCTGGGCGCGCCGTGCGACCTCCCGATAAGAGTCTCTATCGTCTTCTGGTCCATCCACCTCTTCAGTTTGCCGCGACGGCAAGCCCCGCGCGCCGGCCTCCCTCCTCCGTTCTCGTCACTCGTCCCGCCTAGCGTCCCGCAGCGTGGACCAGCCAGGACAGCACCACCGATGAGGAAGCGTCGGGAACGCCGAGGCAAGTCCGCGCGTCGTCTTGAGGACTGGATGGACCGCTGGGGCGACCGCATTCTCATCCTGCTGCTGCTCGCGGTTGCAGCCACAGTTCGCGATTGGTGGCGCGGGAGTCGCGACCGGTCATAGTGCCGTGCGGAGCTTGCGAACCGAGCGGACAACTTTGCCCGTTTCGCACGCCGTTGAGCTGCAAACATGCAGGTCGGCACTGCGCTCGCGCCGGAACACCTCGTAATGAGCAGGTCGTCGGTTCGAGTCCGACCTCGGGCTCCCCGTCCTCCCTGCCACACGTTTCGTTGCGCTCAAGGTGCTGTGATCTGAGGCAAAGTCGCCGATTTCACGACACTTTGAGCGCACCAAACCTAGAGCGTGACCGACAAAGACACATGGGGTGGAGCATGTCGGAGTATCCCGCCGAGCGGCCCAGCGTCTACCTTCGGGCTTCGTGGCTTCCACCGGTTCTTTCACCGTTGGGGTGCTGGGCGCCGGCCACGTCGGCAGCGCTGTCGCCAACGCGCTGGTCCTGCTGGGCGCCTGCCGGCGGGTGGTGCTGTTTGACCGCACGCTCGATCGAGCCGAGGCGGAAGCATGGGACATCGAGGACGGCGTGCCGCTACTCGACGAGGTCGAGCTGGCGGCCACCAACAACTATGCCGACCTAGCCGATGCTGACATCGTCGTTGTCACAGTCGGAGATGCAAAGATCGTCAAGAGCCGCCTCGAGCTGCTGGCGACCAACGCCTCGGTCATCCGGGAGGCCGTCGACGCGCTCGACGACGTGGCGCCCGAGGCAATTCTCATCTTGACCACCAATCCGGTCGACGTACTCACGCGGATCGCCATTGAGCGGTCATCCCGACCTCCCAACTTGATCCTGGGCACGGGTACTCTGCTGGAGACGGCGCGCTTGTCCCACCAGCTGGGCCGCGTGCTTGAGGTGAACGAGGCCGACGTGCACGCCTACGTCATCGGTGAGCACGGCCAAAGCGCGTTCCCGGTGTGGTCGAGCGCTGCGGTCGGTTCGGTCAAGCTTGACGACTTCTCGCTTCCGACTGGGGATCCGGTGAGCACTATCAGGGACGAACTCGTGGAGGGCGTGCTCAGGCGGGGCTTGGACATCATCCAGCGCAAGGGCTACACCAGCCAAGGAGTTGCCGTGGCCGCAGTCTGCATCGTGCGCTGCATACGCAGAGACCAGAGGCAGCTGCTGGTGGTCTCCAGCCAACCTCGCCCCGAGTACGGCATTGGTGACGTCGTTCTGGGCCTGCCCTGCATCGTGGGCCGGTCGGGAATCCAGCATCAGCTGGTCATCTCGCTCACGGCGGACGAGAAGAAGCGCCTCGAGCACTCAGCACGTGTCCTCGACGACGCCTACCGGGTCGATGCCCGACTGAGAGCTCGGTTGGGCACCGGCTAGCCCGTCCGGGCCAAGCCGGTCCTCGCGCGCCGCCACCCGCTCCTCGTGCGACATCCACTGGGCCAGCACGATGCCGCCGACAACAAGCGTCACCAGATCACCGACTGCCCACAGGATCCCCGCGCCGGCGCGCTGATCAGCAAGGGTGTGTGAGGAGAACAGGGGCGACGATGAGCTCATCAGGGCGATGCCGAGGAAGGCATGCATCGGCACCGTCGCCAAAACGCAGAGAAGGCAGGCTCCATACGGCAGCCGGCCGCGCATGACGTCCACGCCGACGACCATCCAGAAGAAGAGCAGCCCGACGAAGAGGAAGTGAAGGTGCACCAGCTCGTGCACCGAGCGGTTGCGCAGCGACAGGTCGTAGAGGCCGGTGAAGTAGAGGACGAACAGCGTGCCGCCGAACAACGCCAGCGCCGCGACCGGATGAGTCAGCGCCGCGATCGGTCGGCTGTGCAGCACCCGCACGAGCCGGCGCTGAGTCGTCCGCGATCCGGCCTGCAGTGCCAGGGTGATCGGCCCACTCAGCACGAAGAACACCGCCGCGACCATCGACACCATCAGGTGCTGCACGACGTGGACGACGAAACGACTCTCGTCGTAGGAAGCCAGGCCCGACAACAGGGCAAGGGCAACGACGACGGTCCCGGAGACAAACGACACGGTACGCGCCGGCGGCCAACGCCGTCCCCGGTGCGCCAAGCGACGCACTCCGCCCACATACAAGACCAAGCCCACCACGAGACCGATAATTGGCAGCGGGTCGAATGACCAGTCCAGAAGCAACCCACGCAGTGTGACGTCGGGATCGGACGCCGCCAAGATCACCCTCTCACGCTACGCGCCGCGTCCATTGCACCGCCGGAGAGCCGACACCTAGGATCCAAAATCGTGACGGGCGCTGAGGTGGCGGGCCTTAGGAACGCTCCGCGACCTCGACCTCGACCTCGACCCGTCGGCCCGGAGCGCCCCTCGACGCTCGCAGTCGGCGTCATGGTCTGGTTGGCGTCAGAGCTGATGTTCTTCGCCGGCCTTTTCGCCTCCTACTTCACGATACGCGCGACCACTACGGTCTGGCCCCCTCCCGATGTCGAACTCGATCCCATTCGGGAGGGTCTCTTCACTGTTGTCCTCATCGTGTCGAGCTTCACCATGCAGGCGGCCGATCACAGGATCCGAAACGAGGAGCGCAAGGCAGCCCGCAAATGGATCGTGGTGACGCTTGTGCTCGGCGCCGTGTTCCTCGGGAATGAGGTACTGGAGTGGCTGACGATTGGGTTCACACCGTCCACAGATGCATACGGCTCGCTGTTTTTCCTGCTGACCGGCTTCCACGGGCTTCACGTTTTCATCGGCCTGATCCTCATGATCGCCTTGCTCGGACGCCTGGTAGGCCCCGGGCCCGACCCCGGTGACGGACCCGCCGCCACGGCGGTCACCTACTACTGGCACTTCGTTGATGTCGTCTGGGTCGGCCTCTACATCACGATCTTTCTCATCAAGTAGCCGTGATCCCCATCCGGCGCCCGTCGAAACTGGTTGCCACCGGCTTGGCGCTCATTGCCAGCGGCTGTATCGCCCTGGTGGCCGCGGCTCCGGCGCGCGGGTCCCAACAAACCGCCCCGACCCAGGGTCAGGGCAATCCGCTCCAGCTCGATGAAGGCCGGCGCCTCTACCTGGAGTCGTGCTCGAGTTGTCACGGCCCTCAAGGCGAGGGGGCCCGGCTGTCCGGAGGAGTGGCCGCGCCGTCGCTTCGCGGCGTCGGTGCCGCGTCAGTGGACTTCTATATCGCGACTGGCCGCATGCCCCTCGCCGACACGAACTCTCAGGCCGTCCGCAAGCCTCCGGCTTTCAACGACGCTCAGCGCGCCGCCTTGGTGGCCTACGTCACCTCACTTGCACCCGGGGGTCCACCCATTCCCGTCGTCGACTTGAAGGGGGCCTCCCTGTCCGCGGGCGCCGAACTGTTCCTCACCAACTGCGCCGCTTGTCACAATGCCGCTGGCGTCGGCGGTGCCCTCAGTTACGGCGCGTTCGCGCCGTCGCTCCATCCCCCCACACCGGTCCAGATCGCCGAGGCTCAGCGCATAGGTCCCGGAAACATGCCCGTCTTTGGACCCGAAACGTTGAGCGATAAGCAGGTGGACGACGTTGTCCGCTACGTGGAGTATCTCCAGCATCCCGACGATGCTGGTGGCGCCGGGCTCGGCCATTTCGGGCCGATCCCCGAGGGCTTCGTCGGCCTACTGTTCGGGCTCGGGTCCCTCATCTTGTTTGTTGCGTGGGTTGGCACAAGGGCATGACCGAGAGCAACCGACCAGAGGGTACAGAGCCGCACGATCCACACTTCGATCCCGCGGCACGGCACCCTGAGCGCGCCGAGCGAACGATCGCCGTCGCCTTCGTCATCGCAACGGTCGCCGGTCTCGCGCTTGCAGTCACCTACTGGCTCGGTGGCCAGACACAGGCCGAGGGCGCGCTCCTCTTCGTGTGCCTAGGCGGACTCGGGTTCGGCATCACCCTTTGGGGCAAGGCGCTCATGGCTCAGGGGCCCTTCGTGCAGGAACGGGAGAACCTGATCGGCAGCGACGAGGACAAGGCCGCGTTCAAAGAGTCATTTGTCCGAGGTGAGGAGTCCTTCGAGCGCCGTCGTTTCCTGCTCCGACTCTTGTTCGGCGGGGTCGGAGCCCTGGGCGTGGCCCTGATCTTCCCGATTCGCTCGCTGGGCCCCAGCCCCGGACGCACGCTTTTCCGCACGCAGTGGCGGAAGGGGACGCGGATGGTCAGAAGCGATGGCTCGCCTGTTCGGATCAGTGATCTCGAGGTCGGTGGGGTGCTCACCGTCTTTCCCGAAGGTTCGGTCGGCAGCAGTGACTCCCAGACGCTCCTACTCCGCCCAGCCCCCTCCCCGATCACCACCCAGCCCGGCCGCGAGGACTGGTCGCCGTCTGGATACTTGGCGTTTTCGAAGGTGTGCACCCACGCGGGCTGCCCCGTGGGTCTCTATGAGCACGACCGCAAGCAGCTCCTGTGCCCCTGCCATCAGTCGACGTTCGACGTGCTCCAAGGATGCCAGCCGTCGTTCGGCCCGGCTACCCGCCCACTGCCTCAGCTGCAGATCACTGTCGACGAGAACGGCTTCTTCCGCGCCGTCGACGACTACACCGATCCCATCGGACCCGGCTTCTGGAACCGCGGGCGGAGAAAAGGGTGAAGTCACCGACAGCGGCCGTATCGCGATGGGTCGACGATAGGTTCGCCGCGTCGCGGTGGGTGCGGACCGCCCTCAACAAGATCTTCCCCGACCACTGGTCGTTCATGTTGGGGGAGATCGCGCTCTACGCCTTCGTCGTGCTCGTGCTCACCGGCATCTACCTCACCTTCTTCTTCGACCCCAGCCTGAACAAGGTCATCTACAAGGGGTCGTACGCGCCGCTCCAAGGCGTGGAGATGTCGGCGGCGTACCGATCAACGCTCGACATCAGCTTCGACGTCCGCGCCGGGCTCGTCATGCGCCAGATGCACCACTGGGCGGCCATCATCTTCATTGGCGCGATCGTCGTGCATCTCGCCCGGGTCTTCTTCACCGGCGCGTTTCGCCGCCCCCGCGAGCTCAATTGGATAGTCGGCGTCACGCTCTTCATCCTTGCCTTCGTCAACGGCTTCGCCGGCTACTCGCTACCTGACGACCAGCTCTCGGGAACCGGCCTGCGAATCGCCTACTCCATCATCCTGGCGATCCCATTGATCGGCACCTGGGCCGCCTCCCTTGTGTTCGGAGGCGAGTTCCCGTCCGAGGCCATCATCTCTCGGCTCTACGGCATCCACATCCTCATCGTCCCCGCAGCGATCGCCATCCTCTTGGTAGCGCACCTCGGGATCATGTGGCATCAGAAGCACACCCAGTTCAAGATTGCCGGCGCGACCGAGAACAACGTCGTTGGCTCACCGCTGTGGCCGTCGTATGCGGCCAAGAGTGTGGGCTTGTTCTTCATGGTGTCGGCCTTCGTGGCCGGTCTCGGTGGGCTAGCCCAGATCAATCCGATCTGGATCTACGGTCCCTTCGTTGCCGACCGGGTCAGCTCTGCGTCACAGCCCGACTGGTACATGGGTTGGCTCGAAGGCGCCCTACGAATCATGCCCGCTTGGGAGGTTCGCGCCTTCGGTTTCGAGATACCCAACCCCTTCTTCCCCGGCGTGCTCCTGCCCGGCATCACCTTCGGGCTTCTGTACGCGTGGCCGTTCCTCGAGCAGCGATTCAGCAAAGACCGGGATCCGCACAACGTGCTCGACCGTCCTCGCGATCGTCCTCTGCGCACGGCTCTCGGCGCGACCGCGTTGTCGTTCTATTTCCTTCTCTTTCTCGCCGGCGGCACCGATGTGTGGGCCGTCATCCTGCACGCATCGGTCAACGCCCTCGTCATCAGCTTCCGGGTGGCCGTGCTGGCCCTTCCGCCGCTTGTCGGGGTGGTCACCTACTACCTGTGCAAAGAGCTGTCGGGGGCCGGCGGGGGCCGGCGCAAACCGCCGGCGATAGTCGAACGTTCCGTTGACGGCGGTTACGAGGCCCGTCCGGCCCCGCGCCCGGCTGGCTCCCCTGAACCGGAGCTCGCACCCGAGCCACTTCCAGAAACCGCGGGGACGACCGAGTGAGCCGCCGCATTCGCGCCGGCGGGCTCCTCGCAGCTGGCGCCACCCTCCTCTCGGGTTGCGGTGACCCCGACTTCGGTACGCCACACGGGGCCACCACTCAGGGCAAGGCTATTTTCGAGCTGTGGCAAGGCTCGGTCATGGCCGCGCTGGCCGTCGGAGCGGTGGTGTGGGCACTCATCTTCTTCGTCGTGATCCGCTACCGCCGGCGGCGCAACGACGACACGCCCGAACCGTCACAACGTCAGTACAACCTTCCGTTGGAGATCGCCTACACAATCCTGCCGCTGGTGATCGTGGCCGTCCTCTTCTACTTCACGGTCGAAACTCAAAACGAGGTCACCAGAATCGCCGCCCGGCCCGACGTCCGCGTCGAGGTGACCGCGTATCAATGGGGTTGGCGCTTCCACTACCTCGACACCAACGTCACGGTCACGCCCCAAGGTGAGTCGCGCCCAGTCCTGACCCTGCCCGAAGGGAAGACGACGCGCATCACCCTCATCGCTACCGACGTCATCCATAGCTTCTACGTTCCCGGATTCCTGTACAAACGTGACGCGACGCCGGGCCTCGTTCAGAACTTCGACCTCACCCCGGTCGAGACGGGCACCTTTCTCGGGCGGTGCGCCGAGTTCTGCGGCCTCCGCCACGCCCAGATGCTCTTCGACGTGAAGGTCGTGACACCCGACGCCTACCAGCAATGGTTGACCAATCAGGGAGGCCCGCGGACGTGACGCTCCTCGACGAGAGAGAAGAAGCGGTCCCCGAACCGCATGAGCCGCCCGAACCGACAGGTTTGCTGCGCTGGTTCACGACGACCGACCACAAGATCATCGGCAAGAGCTACATGCTCACGTCGTTCGTCTTCTTCTGTCTGGCCGGTGTCTTGGCGCTGCTCATTCGCACACAGCTCGCGGAGCCGAACAGCAACTTCCTCGACCAGCAGGACTACAACCAAATCTTCACTCTGCATGGCACCGTGATGATGTTCCTGTTCGCGACGCCCTTCGGGTTCGGCCTCGCGAACTACTTCGTGCCCTTGCACGTCGGCGCGCCCGACATGGCCTTCCCTCGCCTGAACGCGCTCTCGTACTGGATGTTCCTCACCGGCGGACTCATCGTCATGTCCGGTTTTCTCACCGCCGGCGGGAGCGCGGCATTCGGATGGACCTCCTACGCGCCGCTCTCCGACGCCGTCCGATCCCCGGGCCCGGGCCCCGACCTCTGGATCATCGGACTAGGGCTGACGGGGCTGTCAACCGTCGCCACCGCCGTCAACATCGTGACAACCGTTTTCTGCCTGCGTGCCCCGAGGATGACGATGTTCCGGATTCCGATCTTTACCTGGAACATGCTCATCACGTCGGTGCTGGCGCTCATGGCGTTTCCCGTCTTCACCGCTGCGCTGGCCCTACTCTTCGCCGACCGCCACCTCGGGACCCACATCTTCGACGTCGCCGGCGGAGGCGTGCCGATCCTGTGGCAGCACCTCTTCTGGTTCTTCGGTCATCCCGAGGTGTACATCATCGTTCTGCCGTTCTTCGGTGTCGTGACCCAGGTGTTGCCGGTCTTCTCCCGCCGCCCGATCTTCGGCTACCGGGGTTTGGTCTTCGCAACCTTGGCCATCGCCGGCCTGTCTGTCGGCGTGTGGGCCCACCACATGTTCGCGACGGGCGCCGTACTGCTGCCGTTTTTCTCCGCCATGTCGTTTCTCATCGCGGTGCCGACAGGGGTGAAGTTCTTCAACTGGATCGGAACCATGTGGGGCGGCAAGCTCACCTTTCCGACACCGATGCTGTTCTCGATCGGATTCCTCGTCGTGTTTCTTTTCGGCGGACTCTCCGGTGTCATCCTGGCTTCACCGCCGGCCGACTTCCACCTCCATGACACCTACTTCGTGGTGGCCCACATGCACTACGTGCTGTTCGGGAGCGCGCTGTTCGCAGGCTTTTCGGGCATCTACTTCTGGTATCCCAAGATGACAGGCCGGATGCTGCGCGAAGGCTGGGGAAAGATCCACTTCTGGCTACTCTTCATAGGCTTCAACCTGACCTTCTTGCCCCAGCACATCCTCGGTGAGCGGGGCATGCCGCGCCGGGTCGCCACGTATGAAGCTGGTCAGGGCCTCGACTTCTTGAACGCCATGTCGACGGTGGGGTCCTTCCTGATCGGGATCTCGACGGTGTTCTTCATCTGGAACCTGTGGACCGCCTGGCGCCGGCCCGTGCCCGCCGGCAACGACCCGTGGGGAGGACACACGCTGGAATGGTGGACGACCTCCCCGCCGCCACCCCTCAACTTCACCTCCCTCCCGCCGATCCGGTCCGACCGGCCGGTCTGGGACTACCACCACCCCGAGCACGAACAGGTCCACCCCGAGGCCGGTCTTCCCGGCAAGCCGCCCGATTCCGACGGCGAGTCAACGTGAAGACTGAGGGCGCCATCTTCGTCGGGATCGCCACATTCTTCACGGTCATCGCGGCCATCTACTGGTTCACGAGCTACGAGGAGGCGGGCAGTGTCCTGCTCCTGTTGGCCGCGGGCCTCGGTGCGATCCCCGGCGCGTGGTTGATCTGGGGTTCGCGCCGCACTCCACCCCGCCTCGAAGACCAAGAGGACGCTGACGCCGCCGCCGGCAAAGGACCGGTCGGCACGTTCCCGGAGTCAAGCGTCTGGCCGTTCGTCTTTGCCATCGGCCTGGCCCTGGCCGGAGTCGGGTTCGTCTTCGGCGTCTGGTTCGCCCTGCCCGGTCTACCGCTCGCCGTTGCCGGGATCGTCGGCGCGATCGCCGAGGGCCGCAGAGGTGTGGACCCTCGCGAACAGGAAGCTGGGGGGTCCGACAGCTTCTGACGCGCCGGGCTTCACCCGGTCGCCCGCGACGTGCCGAACATCTCGTCGAGCGTCACCGGAGTAAGGCCTCGCTCGGAGATAATCCGTTGGATGTCGGGGAAGAGGTGAGTGATCACCGGGTGATTGGCGTGACCGAGCATGACCCGTCCCGGCCGGAGGTGCTCCGACGCCAAGGCGAGGAGTTCCTCCGGTGTTTCCGGCGTCGCATCGCCAAATGTTCCGTTCCACAGCAGGATCTTGGTGTAGCCGAGACCGGCTGCGACGTCATCGCTTTGCCCATTGTGAGTCCCGAAAGGAGGCCGGAACCAAGGTCGCGCCGTGATGCCGAAGGACTGCTGGATCCAGTCCTCATTTCGCTCGATCTCGCTTCGAATTGATCCATTCGACATACCGACGATCTTGCGGTGCGACCACGTGTGGTTGGCGATCTGCACCTGCCCGACGCGCGCCAGATCCTGGAGTCGCGAGGCGTACTTGTCCCAGATGGCGCGATACGTGCCGTTCGGAGCGAAAGAGAGGTGGGTGCCCGACTGTTCGGCGAAGTCGATATAGGCGGACACACATTCATCGCAGTAACCGTCGTCGATGGTGATGGCGATGTTCGAGGTCCCGGCCGGACCCTTGCTCACGACGCTCGCGGCACCGGCGCGAGCGGCCGGGATCGGCGGCAGCGGTGGCAGGGTCGTCGTGACCGTTGGTGGCAGCGTCGTCGCTCGGGCACTGCCATGGCCGCTCCCAGAACTGCAACCGGCCAACACCGCCGCAACGCCCGCGCCGAGCAGGGTCAGACAGGTTCGGCGATCGAAATGAGGGCCGGCGCAGCCGCGGTCATGAGAGCTGATCGCCAACGGTACGGCATTTGAAGATCGGGTCGACGTACCGAAGTCGCTAACAGCGCTCACCGCTATCTGCGCGCCCTACGCTTACTCGCAAAGAACGCCGGCTACTCGAGCGGCAATTGGCGAACCTCGGCGCCGACGACCTTTCTTTTAGAGGACTGCCGAGCCCCTTAGGGCTACCTCAACCGGCGCCGGCGCGCCCTTCACCGTAACCACCAGGGTCGCTGAGTAACGTCCGCTCGCCTTCGGCGTGAACATCACAGTCATCTCGCAGGTATCGCCAGCCGGGATCTTGGCGTCGGTGCAGGACTCGTCCTTCGCCGCGAATTGCGCAGCATCACCGCCGCGAAGGGTCGGAGACTGTACCGAGAGCGCCTTGTCACTCGTGTTCTTCACGACGATCTTGGCCTCCTTGGTGAGGAGCTGATCGAGGCTCAACGAGGTGGGATCCACGGTGAAGGTTGGTGCCTCCGCAACTGTTGTCGCGGTCGCGCCGGACTCCGATGAGGTCTGCTCGGGCGCACCGTCGTCGGTGCCGACGGCGGGCTTGCTATCGGAGCTTCCTCCGATGACGCCGAAGGTGACTAGCAGCCCGACCACGGCTGCAGTGGCCGAAAGGAGGCCGGCCGCGCCGGTGATGATCCCGGGCGCGCTGGACCAAAAAGAACGCTTTTCCATACCTCGTCCCTACTGTCCAGCGGAGGGTTCGTGCAAGCGGGGGTAGGTTGAACGGGTGGCGGATCCGGCGCAGTTCACCGATTTGACGATGGAATTCATGCCATCGCTGTACACCGCGGCGTTGCGCATGACCCGGAATCCGTCCGACGCCGAGGACCTCGTGCAAGAGACGTACCTCAAGGCATACCGAGCATTTGAGAGGTTCCAGGAAGGCACGAACCTGAAGGCCTGGCTCTACCGCATCCTCACCAACACCTTCATCAACACCTATCGGGCCAAGAAGCGCCGGCCGCAGGAGTCCGATATCGAGGATGTCGAGAGCCTGTATCTGTACCGGAATCTGGGTGGGCTCGCGGGTTCCAGGGAAGGCCGCAGTGCCGAGGACGAGGTGCTGGACCACATCACCGAGTCGGAGGTGAAGGAGGCGATCGAAGCCCTTCCTGAGCAGTTCCGGATGGCAGTGTTGCTCGGCGACGTGGAAGGATTTTCTTACAAGGAGATCGCCGAGATCCTTGACGTCCCTATCGGAACTGTGATGAGTCGCCTCCATCGCGGAAGAAGAGCGCTGCAAACGCGGTTATACGAATTCGGACGTCAGCGTGGACTGGTCGCCGAACGTGAGGGAACAACACATGGGTGAAGGTTGCCAAGAGGCCGTAGAGCTTCTGTACCACTACATCGATGGAGAACTCACCGAGGAGCGACGGGTTCTGATTCAGCGTCATCTCGATGATTGCCCTCCGTGTTTGGAGGCCTTCGACTTCGAGGTCGAGCTGCGGGTCGTCATTTCCCAACGGTGTCGCGAACGGGTGCCGGACAAGCTCCAGCAACGGATCGCCGAAGCCATCGCCGAGTTGGAACTGTCCTCGGAATAGCGGGGCTTCATTTCGGGTTGGCTCGGTCATGGCTGAGGGATCCGTTGGAGCCCACCCGATAACCGGGAACTACCGCCCCTCGAAGGCGTTCAAGTCCGGGAGGGTGTGCCGGCACCAAGGCTGCAAGACGCGCCTGTCGATCTACAACAGTGGGGTCTACTGCGTTCAGCACGAGCCCATGGTTGTGCCGCGCATGCGGGGCAAGAAGATCGCCTAGCTCGCTTTTGCAGTCCTGTGATCGCCGGAGGGACGTGAGTTGGAGCGGCGCGGGGAGGGCCCGAGCGGACCTCTCAGCGGACAGTCGGTAGGCTCCAGTCGTGGACCTTCTTTTCGCAGTTGCCAGGCCGTGGACCTACTGGTTGGCTCTCCCGGTCACCATCATCGCCGTAGTCGGAGTGCTTATGCCGCTCCTCCGCTATCTCCTGAAGGTGAACGCGGCGAAATACCCCAAGCAGTAGCCAGGAGTCGATCATGAGTGAACCGGAGGCCGACAACCACGAGCCGATCGCGTGGGATGTCGCCGAGCGCGTAGCCATTCGCGTAGCCCGGCGTGAGCCCCTCGCGGAGTCGTACCACTACGAATCGCTCGACCCTGACTTCAAGCAGTTCACCGCCGAAGCCGAGGACCTCGTCGCGGCCGAGACCGGACTCCGCTCCCTCAGCGGCCCGGCGCGCGCCCGGGTCACCGATCGAGCGGGCTGGATCCGGGCC
>DATLEI010000108.1:0-7343 GCA_035525375.1 Acidimicrobiales bacterium | reverse complement strand
AAGGCCGAACAGGGGCATGGGCTGCCCGCCCGGCGTCTCGCAAGAGAGGCCAGTCCCAGGTAGGCCGCTTAGATGGATGGCCACCGCCGGCGCGAAAGCGTCGGCACAGAACCCCGCCTACAGGCCGACTCACCGTCACCCTCACCTGCTGCGTTCTGGCATCACCTCGAGAAGGTCGAGGTGTGGTGATACCGTGGGTGGCATGGCATCACCATCAGCAAGGTTCCGGGCGCGCGTCGACAAGCAGGGCCGGTTGGTTCTGCCACAGCATTTGAGGGAGGGGCTCGTCGACGTCCCCGGCGAGGTGGTTCTCTCCCGTACGCCCGACGGGCTGCTCGTTCAACCGGCAACCGGGGCGGGAACAGTACGTATCGCCGATGACGGGTTGCCCGTGCTCGAGTTGGATCGGGTGGTTAGCAATGCGGAGGTGCTCGCCGCTATCGATGCCGAACGAAGCGAGCGATGATTGACACAAGTGATGATTGACACGTCGACAATGGTGGCGGCACTGGTCGTCACCCACGAGCACCACCGCATCGCGCGTCCCCGCCTCACCGCCGAGCTACGGGTGCCCGCGATTGTGCTGGCGGAGACCTTCTCGCAACTGCGAAGGACGTTCTCCCAGCCGGCGGAGACCGCTGCGCTGCTCCTGCACACGTGGACGTCGGACACCAGCCGTATCCTGCCCACCTCGGCGCTCGTCGTTCGCTCGACCTTCGCGCGGGCGGTAGAGCTGGATCTCGGCGGTGGGATCCACGATGCCTTGATCGCCCAGACCTGCGTCGCCCATCGGACAGAACTCGTCACGCTCGATCGGCGCCAGCACCGGATTGCACTGGCAATGGGGGCGCAGAGCACCTACTTGCTGAGCTGAGAAAGTCCCACCCACGACGACGACGGGTCCGCCGGCGGCGCGCCGCCGAGTCACGTCGTTGGACCAAGCCACTCACCGTCACCACCCCACTGAGTGATCTGGGCCTTCAGCTAGTAGACGCTTCCTGGTGCACATTTTCTGCGCATGTGCCAAGCGCAGCGTCGATGTTTCCGGGCCCCTTCACTGAGGCGACACGCGACGACACGATGGAGCGGAATAGGAGGAATTCGGCGTGCATCTCGACGAGAAGGGAACGGGCGGCGGGGGCATCGTCTCGACTACAGACCTGCTCCAGTTGGTCGCATAACCCGCTCAGGTGGCGGGCACCAAAGGTCCCCGCAGCACCACGAAGGTTGTGGGCCACCCTGCCCGCGTCCTCCAGACGTCCCTCGGCGAGGGCGCACTCGGCGTCGGCCAACCGGGTCGGAACGCCGGACTGGAAGAGATCGAAGATCCTGGTCAGATCGTCCGAACTCTCGTCACCCATGACACTAAATAGCTCCCCAAGGATCTCCTCGTCGATGCTGTCGCCGTCGTGTGCCGTTTCCTCCGTACCGTTCGGAGGATCTTGCTGTTGGCTTGGCACGGGCGGCGCCGGGGTTGGGATGGGTCCCGTCCCTACGTACTTGGCCACGAGCCCCAGCAGGACGTCCTTGCTCACCGGCTTGGCGAGATAGCTGTCCATGCCCCCGGCGAGGCAGCGTTCCCGGTCCTCAACACGCGCGCCGGCGGTCATGGCGATGATGGGTGTGTGGCGATCGGAACCCTCGTGGGCCCGGATCGCGGCAGTCGCCTCATAACCGTTCAGCACCGGCATCTGGCAGTCCATGAGGATGGCGTCGTAGGCCTGGGTGGCGTTCGCCTCCACTGCCGCGGCCCCGTCAGCCACGACGTCGACGCTGTACCCGGATCCGGACAGCATCGCCACCGCGACCTTCTGGTTGATCACATTGTCCTCGGCTAGGAGCAGCCGGCCCCGGTGAGGTCGCCCGGGTGCTGAGAGCCTGCCTGCCGTCGCATCCAGCGGCGCGCTCAAGGCCTCGGCCCTTCCGAGAGCAGCGCGCAGACACGATCGCAGGTGCTCACGGTGCACCGGTTTTGACAGGGTCGCAGACACACCGGACCGTTCGGTGGCGTCGAGCTCGCTCTCCGCCCCGAGCCCCGTGATGATCACCAGGCGGGTGGTCAGGGTTGGGTCGGCGACGATCGCATCCTTCAGCTGGAGGCCGTCCATGCCGGGCATGCACCGGTCGATGACTGCCACTGAAAAGCCCTGGCCTTCGCCTGCTGCATCGCGCAACGCCGTCAGTCCGGTCTCACCCGAGCCGACCGATGTGACATTCATGCCCCAGTCGGTGACGAACCCGGACAGCACATCCCGCTGCGCGTAGTTGTCGTCGACGATGAGCACCGCGACACCGGCTAGGTCAGCGTCGAGCGACAACTTGTCGTGGCGACCCTGCGCCTCGTCGACCTGGAAGCGAGTGGTGAACCAGAAACTGCTCCCTTCACCGAGCGTGCTCGAGACACCGCAATCTCCGCCCATCAGCGCTACCAACTGACCACTGATCGCGAGTCCCAAGCCAGTGCCGCCGTACTTCCGCGACGTCGATGTGTCGGCCTGCACGAAGGGCTGGAAGATCGACGCCAGGTGGTCAGGGGCAATGCCGTCGCCGGTGTCTGACACCTCGAAGCGCAGTAGCGCACTTGGCCCCTTGGTCTGGGCCAGGGTCACCCGAACCACGACCTCGCCCTGGGCGGTGAACTTGATGGCATTTCCGATGAGGTTGGTCAGCACCTGTCGCACCCGCCCGGGGTCACCGCTGACTACGGCTGGGACAGAGCTGTCAACCACCGCCACCAGTTCGAGTCCCTTGGTCTGTGCCGTACCGGCCAGCAGGTCAACCACGTCAGCAACCGTGGTCCGAATGCTGAATCCGATGTCTTCGATGACGAGCCTCCCGGCTTCGATCTTCGAGAAATCCAGGATGTCATTGAGGATGGTCAGCAGTGCTTCGCTCGAGTTGCGGACGGTCTGCGCATAGTCACGTTGGTGGCCGTCGAGGTCGGTTTCCAACAGGAGGTCGGTCATACCCATGATGCCGTTCATAGGCGTACGGATCTCGTGGCTCATGTTCGCGAGGAAGTCTGACTTGAGCCGTGACGCCTCGGTCGCGTCGTCTCGGGCATCTGACATCGCAGCTTCGGCTCCCGCCTCGGCGGTGATGTCAGCAAGAGTGCCGACCCAACCGGAGATGCCGCCGTGGGTGTCGGAAATGGGCCTCGAAGTAAGAAGGAGCACACGTGAGGAACCGGTTGTCGACATTATCTGGAAGCGATGGCTCAGCTCAGTGCGGGACACCGACTCCGTTGCCATCTTGGCCGCCAACTCGGCACGGTCCTCCGGATTGAGAACGGTGTCCCACGCCCGCCCGGCTGCCTCCTCCGAGGGGACTCCGGTGAGTTCGCTCCACCTCGGGTTCGTGTACACGTAGCGGTTCTCGACATCGGTCTGGAAGATCCCGATCGGCGCCGCCTCCGTGAGCAACCTCAGCTGGTCGGCCGACTGCTGCACCTCGCGCGAAAGCGTGGCCAAGCCCTCCGCTCTGAGGAACAGGTTGGCGAAAACTGAAACCTTGGCGCGGAGCTCGGCCGGCGGGACAGGCGCGAAGATGAAGTCGACTGCACCTTCGGCATAGAGGTCGGCGGTCCTGATCTCGTCGCTGGCGAACGCGGTGATGAAGATGATCGGGGTGATCTCGGACTGCCGGCGTTGACGAATGAGCCCGGCCGCCTCGAAACCGTCCATGATCGGCATGCAGACGTCGAGCAGGATCACTGCGAAGTCCTGGGCCATGACGCACCGGAGCGCCTCGAGCCCGGAGTCGGCCTCGACGATGAGATAGCCGAGGGGGGACAAAATTGCCTTCAGGGCCAGCCGTTTCGATGCGTCGTCGTCAACGACGAGGATCGGCACGGCAGAGTTGGGAGTCACGACGGCCCTACTAACCGGTACTCGTTCAGGCGCACCACCGATTTCATGCCGTGGGACGGACGATCGCCTGCAGCCAAGGCCGAAGGACGGCCACGAGCTCGGCGGTGTCGACCGGCTTGGGGATGAAGCCGTTGGCGCCGGCGTCGAGGCATCGCTGACGCTCACCGGGCACGACCTTTCCGGTGACGGCGACAATGGGAAGCTCGGTGAAGCGATCGATGGCCCGGATCGCCCGAATGGTGGCGTATCCGTCCATGATCGGCATCATGATGTCCATCAGGACGATGTCGATATCGGGGACTCGTTCGAGCACGGCGATGGCGTCGGCACCGCTCTCGGCCACCGTGACATTGGCGTGGCCGCGTTCGAGGAGCGCCGTCATCGCAAAGATGTTGCGGAAGTCGTCGTCGACTACAAGCACCTTCGCCCCGTCAAAATCACGCTCGCCGACCGGCGGCGGGACAGGCCATTTGGATCTCACGACGACTTGCCTGGTCACCCGCGCGGGCTCCGGGACGTTCGGGGAAACCGCTCCGGGCGCCGAGCCCGCCACGTCGGCCGGTTCCTTGGTGACGGGCAGGAACACGGTGAATGTGCTGCCCGCACCCGGAGCGCTGGCTACGGTGATCTCGCCGCCGAGGAGGCCGACCAGCTCGCGGCTTATCGAGAGACCCAGCCCGGTGCCGCCGTACAGCCGCGCCGTTGTGCCGTCGCCTTGGGCGAAGGCCTCGAAGATCCGCTGCTGCTGGTCGTCGGAAATACCAATTCCGGTGTCGGTGACCCGCAGTGAAAGCACCGACGAGGCGTCACTAAGAGACCGAATGTCGGGGTTCCACCCATCGGCGGCGAGGGCTATCTCCACGTCGACCCGGCCCTGCTCGGTGAATTTGAAGGCATTGGCGAGCAGGTTGGTGAGCACCTGGCGAAGGCGTTGTGGGTCCGTTTTGATCTCCGCGGGATTTCCGGGAGCGAGCGAGACCGAGTACTCGAGGCCCTTGCCGCGGGCAACGTGGTCGAACTCACGAAGGACGGCCGTCTGGAGCCCCTGGAGCGACACGTCGGTGACCTCGACGGAGACGGTTCCGGACTCGACCTTGGCCAGGTCGAGAATGCCGTTGAGCAAGTTCAGGAGATCGTTCCCCGACGTGCGAATGACGTTCGCGTACTGGACCTGGGCGTCGGTCATGTTGCCCTCGGGATTCTCCTCGAGCTGCTGGGCAAGGATGAGGAGACTGTTCAGTGGGGTCCGCAGCTCGTGTGACATGTTGGCAATGAACTCTGACTTGTATTTCGAGGAGGCCGACAGCTGGCCCGCCTTCTCTTCGACAAGACGTTTCGACTGCTCGATCTCGCTGTTCCTCCGTTGCGCCTCGATGTTCTGCTCGGCGAGCTCTTCGGCCAGCGACTGCGAGCGCTCGAGCAGGTTCTCCGTGAGAGTGTTGGCCTCGATCGTGTTCAGGACGAGACCGATGCTCTCCGGGAGCTGATCGAGAAACACCTGATGATTCACACTGAAGGGCGAGAACGATGCGAGCTCGACCACGGCCCGCACCGATCCCTCGAACAAGACCGGGAGGACAATGATGTTGAGTGGCGCGGCTGCGCCCAGCCCGGAGTTGATCCTGACATAGTCAGCGGGCACGTCGGTAAGGAGAATGCGCTTCCTTTCCTTCGCACACTGGCCGACAAGTCCCTCGCCGACCTTGAACGAGGTCGAGAGGTGCCTCCGCTCTTCAAAGCCGTAGCCGGCCTGCATCTCCAGAACCGGCTCCTCACCCGCCGCTGGAGTCGTCATCGAATAGAAGACGCCGTGCTGGGCCGAGACTAAGGGTGCCAGCTCGGAGAGGATCATGCTCGAGACCGCGGCGAGATCGCGCTGACCTTGCAGCATGCGGGTGAAGCGCTCCAGGTTCGTCTTCAGCCAGTCCTGCTCGATGTTCTGTCTGGTCGTCTCCCGCAGGTTGCGGATCATCTCGTTGAGCTTGTCCTTGAGGACTGCGACCTCGCCGCTCGCCTCCACCCGGACCTGCCTGGTCAGGTCGCCCTCGGTGACCGCTGTCGCGACGTCGGCGATCGCCCTTACCTGGTTGGTGAGGTTGGCGGCCAACTGGTTGACGTTGTCGGTGAGGTCCTTCCAAACGCCGGCAACTTCCTTCGACTGTGCCTGTCCGCCCAGTCTGCCCTCGACGCCGACTTCGCGGGCCACGCGCGTCACCTCTCCAGCGAAGGCGTTGAGCTGATCGACCATCGCATTGTCCGTGTTCTTCAGCTCCAAGAACTCGCCCTTGACATCAGCGGTGATCTTCTTGCTCAGATCGCCATTGGCCACAGCAGTGGTCACCTCGGCGATGTTGCGCACCTGTCCGGTCAGGTTGCCCGCCATCAGGTTGACGTTGTCGGTCAGGTCCTTCCAGACGCCGCCGACCCCGATCGTGACCGCTGCCGCTTGCCCCAGCTTGCCTTCTGTGCCGACTTCACGGGCGACCCGCGTCACCTCGGAAATGAACCCGTTGAGCTGGTCGACCATGGCGTTGATCGTGTTCTTTAGTCCGAGCATGTCGCCGCCGACGTCAGCTGACACCTTCTTGCTGAGATCGCCGTCAGCGACGGCGCCGATGACCCTTTGCATTTCGATGGTCGGCCGCACCAAGTCGTCGATCAAGTCGTTCACGGATTGAACGGTTGTCGACCAGCTCTGGGTCGAGCCTGCGAGGGCGACGCGCTGCGACAGCTGTCCTTGGGTGCCTACCACCCGGCTGACCCTGGCCAGCTCGTCTTCAAGAGCCTGATTGCCTATGACGAGATCATTCAGACCATCGGCCACCTTTCCGGCCACGCCCTCCCACTCCAGAGGCATGCGGGCGGTGAAATCCCCGCCTCGGACCTGGGCCAGGAATCCCAGCAGGATCTTGGCGTCCACCGCCTGAACCGGTTCGTGTATGTCGGGGGCCGCTTCGGCAACCTGTTCGGTGCTCATGGCGCTTCCGCCTCCTCGTGACCAGACCTGCAAAGAAGGGCACGGTCGGTCCGCGGTTCTCTTCGTTGATTATCGGCATGGCGGCGCGCCGGCTGAAGGATCCCGAAAAGTCTCTGTTTGGCCGAACATGAAGGAAGGGGCCCCCGGGGGCCCCTTCCTGCGCTACTGAATGTGGTGTGTCGCTACTTCACGGTCAGTCGTCGTTGATGATCAAGGCGGTGCCGGTGGCGTCTTGGAAGGTCGCCCCCACTGCTCCGGACAAGGCCAACGAGAACCTCTCGTTCTTCTCCTTGACCGTGTCCCCAATGACATCGACCGTGACAGTCTTGGTGGTTTCCCCGGGGGCGAACGTGACTTCGGTCAGGGGGACGGCGGCGAAGTCGTTGGCACTGGCGCTGGGGGCCGTCTTGGTGGCGTACTTCACCTTCGTCTCGCCGTTGGTGTTTCCCGACCGGGTGATGGTGAAGGTGGCCGCAGTGGTGCCCGAGTTCCCCTCG
>DATLEI010000104.1:0-21779 GCA_035525375.1 Acidimicrobiales bacterium | reverse complement strand
GCCTTGATGGTGAAGACCATGTCAACGGCGTACTCAGGCAGGACAGCAATGAAGGCGAGGACGCCGATGGCCAGCCCGGCAGAGATGTCCAGCTGCGCCACCTCGGCCGCCCACGACAACAGGAAGGCGGCGCCGACGATGGCCATTCCGAAGATGAGTGCCTGCACCGTGTGCGGGAGGTCGGCCGGGAAAAGCCGCAACACCACGCCGGGAAGCATCACGGCCACGGTGGTCGCGATAATCACCCGACTGCGCCCAGACGGAGCGGTTCCGGTTGGGCCCTCAGGACTTCGCGGCGTCTTCACGCCGGGCATCCTAGGAGGCGCCGTCGGATGCCCTGAAGGCGAGCCGTCGGAATACTTCTGGACTTTGGCAACGTTGTTGTTCCATAATTTGTCTGATGCCTGGTGGCCGGGCGCCGCGAAGGGAACTTCCGCGGCCGCTGGTTTGGATCCCGGGCTATGGAGGAAGTGAACACCTGTGATGGATATGTCGTGGCGCCAGCGAGGCGCGTGCCGAGGGCTCGACCCTGATGTCTTCTACCCCGTGTCTGATGATGACGCTGGGGAGGCAAAGTCGATCTGCTCGACGTGCAGTGTTCGTGAGCCTTGCCTCGAGTACGCCCTTGCGAACCGGGAAGCTGACGGAATTTGGGGTGGCGCGACCGAGAAGGAACGTCGCCGGATGCTGCGCCAGCGCCGCAAGACCGCGGCGGCGTAAGCCAGCTTCGTTCAACGGTTGAATCTGGCTGAGGCCGGCGGTTGGCCGGCGATACTCGGCACACTCACCGACAAGCGCGACCTTCGGGCTGAACAGGCCGCGGCTGCGCTTGGCGACATCCTCGACGGCCAGGCGACCTCAGCCCAGATCGCGGCATTCTGTGTCGCTCTGCGCATGAAGGGCGAGACGGTCGAGGAGATGACCGGCCTGCTCGACGCCATGCTCGAGCACGCCGAGGCGATTCCTCTCGATAGTGACGGTCTTATCGACACGTGTGGCACGGGCGGCGACCAAAGCGGTTCCATCAACGTGTCCACCCTCGCCGCGGTTGTCGTCGCTGGCGCTGGCGCACGTGTCTGCAAGCACGGGAACCGCGCTCAGTCGTCGCAGTGCGGCTCGGCCGACGTGCTCGAGGCGCTCGGCGTCGCAATCGACGTCGGCCCCTCGGGGGTCGCCACCTGCGTCGAGGAGGTCGGCATTGGCTTTTGTTTCGCGCCCCGATTTCACCCCGCTCTGCGCCACGCGGGGCCGACCCGGCGGGAGCTCGGCGTGCGCACGATGTTCAACTTCCTCGGACCCCTCGCCAACCCGGCCCGGGTCCGCCGCCAGGCGCTGGGCGTGAGCGATCCAGCCATGGCGGAAAAGGTCATGGGCGTCCTGAGCGCCAGGGGAGCCGAGCGGGCCCTCGTCTTCTATGGCCACGACGGGCTCGATGAGCTGACGACGACCGCGGCATCGACAGTCCTCGAGCTGCGTGACGGCGACGTACGGTCCTACGTCGTCGACCCCTCCGCCCTCGGTATCGCGCTGGTGACGGCCGACGCCCTGCGCGGCGGTGACGCGTCTGAAAATGCGGCCATGGTCCGGCGCGTGCTCGATGGGGAAGCCGGCGCGCATCGCGACATCGTCGTCCTCAACGCCGCTGCCGGTATCGTCGCCGCCGGGTTGGCCGACGACCTCGCACAGGGAGCCGAGGCCGCCCGGGCGGCGATCGACGATGGCGGCGCGGCAGAGGCCCTCGGTGGCCTCGTCTCCACGTCGCAGACCGTCACCGACGGGTAGGGGCAACCCTCGCGGCCTCGAATCGAGGCAGGGGAGGAAAGGGCGATGCCAACTCGCCGTCGCAATGCACGAGCCGCACCTGGGTTGCCGCCGTCTCGAGCCACGAAGCGACACAGCTGAGCTCGTCAATGTCCTCCCGGGACACGAATGGGCCGGGCGCACCGATGTCGAGAAGGCTCGACTGCGGGCCAATAAGGCGCCCATGGGACAGGACAACGGTGTGGGCCGGAGTGGCAACTCCTGGGCCGGGGACGACCTCGAGCTCGAGCCGGCGGCTGCGCGTGATTCGTTCGAGCTGGTGCTGGCGCCGAATCGCTCGGGACAGGGCGGCAGCGCGATCTCGGACCGCAGCCGCATCCTCGAAACGGCCGGCCTCGGCCAGGGTCTGCATGCGCGCCGTCAACGGATCGAGCAGGACCGCGGGGTCACGGGTGAGGCCGGTCACGACGGTGTCGACCAGGTCGCGGTAGTCGGCGTCTGTGACGGTGCCGGCACACGGGCACGTGGCGACACCGAGCTGTGCCGCGGCGCAGGCTCCCGGCTTGGTGCCTTTTCCGGGCCGTTGGGTGCAACGCCGGATCGGCACCGCCGACTCGATCGCATCGGCGACCTCGCGAGCCGCGCCGGCCGACGACAAGGGTCCGAGGTAGAGGCAGCCGTCGTTGGCCTTTACCGCCCGCACGACGGACAGGCGCGGGAAGCGTTCGTCCAATGTGAACTTCAGGTAGACGTACCGCCGCCACAACTTGGAGCGCTGGTTGAACGGCGGCAGGTGTTGGTGGATGAGGCGCACCTCGAGCACGGCCGCCTCGAGCGGCCCCGCGCAACGGATGTGGTCGATGCCCTCCGTTTCCCGCAGCAGCTGACTCACCTTGCGCCGCTCGTCACCGCAGAAATAGGAGCGGACCCGGGCCCGAAGGTTGGTCGCCTTCCCGACGTAGAGCACGCGCCCGCCCCGCCCTCGGAACAGATAAACGCCGGGACGCCGCGGCAGCCCGGCTGTGAGCCGGAGCTTGCTGGCGCTGGGATGGGCTCGAATCGTCGGCAGCTCGAGGAGGTCGTCGAGTCCGAGAACGCCGAGCGTGCCAGCTCGCTCGAGGAGGACATGCAAGAGATCGGCGGTCGCCAGCACGTCGGCCAAGGCCCGATGACGGGGCTGGTGGGGCAGGCGGAGCCGGCTGGCAAGGGTCGACAGCTTGCAGTCGGGAACCTCGTCGCGCACGAGGCGACGAGCGAGGCCGCACGTGTCGACGCGTGCGTTGCCCAAGCGGCTTCGTCCGGCGCGACCGAGCGCGGCGTCGAGGAACCCGACGTCGAAGCGCACGTTATGGCCGACGATCACCGCGCCGCCGATGAACTCGAGCAGAGCGGGAAGCACCTCTTCTATGGGAGGAGCCGGGATCACCATGGCCTCGGTGATGCCGGTGAGGATCACGATCTCGGGCGGGATTTCCGTTCCCGGGTTCACCAAGGTCTGGAAGGTGCCGAGGCATTCGCCGCCGCGCATCTTGAGCGCGCCGACTTCAGTGATCGCGTTCATCGCCGGTGAGCCCCCGGTTGTCTCCAGGTCGATCACACAGAAGGTGACGTCTCGAAGGGGCGTCCCCAGGTCGTCGAAGGACCGCTGCACGGGGCCGAACCGTAACCGAACAAATGTTCGAACTCAACGACCGTCGGGATCCGCCGGTACATTTCCCCCATGGCGACCCGGTTCCGTTGCACGGCCTGCGGCAATCTGACCAGGTTCGACGTCACGACGACACGGCGAACCACCGCCTTCTACCACTACTCCTTGGGCGGGGAGTTGTCAGTGGAGGATGAGCAGGTCCTGAGCGAGGTCGTCGAGGACGTGAAGTGCCGGTGGTGTGGCTCGGGTGGCTCCATTGAGACGCTCGCCGCCACCGAAGGCTGAAAAAAAGAATCCCTTTACAAGCCCTGTGCCCTGGGTCCACTATTGCAACGAAGTTGTTTACTTAGTCGAAGGGAGCGTTCATGGCTGTCGCACTCATCACCGGCGGGTCCCGGGGTCTCGGGCTGGCGCTCGGGAGGGCGCTGGCCAGCGAGGATCACCCGTGGCGCCTGGTGGTCGACGCTCGAGGTGAGGAGATCAATGCTGCGGCGGCCGAACTGTCGACCCTGACTGACGTCGTCGCGATACGGGGCGATGTTGGTGATGAGGCCCACCGAGTCGCGCTCATTGCGGCAGCCAACTCTCTCGGCGGGCTCGACGTTCTCGTCAACAACGCGAGCCTGCTCGGACCCAGCCCTCAGCCCCGTCTGGCTGACTATCCGCTCAACGTGCTCGAGCAGGTCTATGGGGTGAACGTGCTCGCGCCGCTGCGGCTCGTCCAGCTCGCCCTTCCCCTACTCCGAGAATCAGCCGGGCGGATCCTCAACGTCACGTCGGACGCGGCCATGGAACCGTACGGAGGATGGGGCGGGTACGGCTCATCCAAGGCGGCGCTCGAGCAACTGACCAACATCCTGGCCGTCGAGCACCCGGAACTGCGGGTGTACCGGGTTGATCCGGGCGACATGAACACCCAGATGCACCAGGAGGCTTTCCCGGGCGAAGACATCTCCGACCGGCCCCCGCCCGAGTCCAGCGTGCCCGGCCTACTCCGGCTCATCTACGGCGAGCTTCCGAGTGGTCGCTATCGCACCGCGGACCTCCCCGTGGCTGTACAGCCATGAGCCTGACCTGCAGTTGTGAGGGGCTCACGTTCGAGGTCCCATCCGGGCGGATCGCGACCGAGCCGGCCGAAGTTCGTGGCTCAGCGCGCGACGACGTGCGGTTGATGGTGGCCCGTCGCCATGCGGCGACGCTCGAGAGCCGACCATTCCCTGCCATCGTGGACGTGCTCGCGCCGGGCGACCTCCTCGTTGTGAACGTGTCGGCCACCCTGCCCGCGGCACTACCCGCCACCAGGGCCGACGGCACCCCGCTTCGGTTGCATCTTTCGACGCGGCTGTCCGACGAGGTGTGGACGGTAGAGCTCCGCGAACCCGCTGGGGCTGGCACGCTGCCGTGGTCGCACGGTCAGGTCGGTGAGGTCGTCGGCCTCCCCGATGGCGGAAGTGCCCAGCTCTCGAGGCCGTACCAACGCGCCGACGCGATGGCAGCTACAAGGCTGTGGACAGCGAGCCTCCGAATGCCCGAGCCTCTCGATCAGTACCTGGCCGAGCATGGCGGCGCCGTCCGCTACGGCGCCGGCGGCCGACCGTGGCCGATGTCCGCATACCAAACCGTGTATGCCAACGAACCGGGTAGCGCAGAGATGCCGAGCGCCGGGAGGGCGTTTACGACCGACTTGCTGACCCGGCTGCTGTCGATGGGCGTTGGAGTCGCGCCGCTCGTCCTCCATGCTGGGCTTTCCTCGCCGGAGAGCCACGAACTGCCCTACCCGGAATGGTTCCGGGTGCCGCCGTCAACGGCCGATCGGGTCAACGCGGCGCGCGCCGGTCGGGGTCGCATCATCGCCACGGGTACGACGGTGGTCAGAGCCCTCGAGACGTGCGCCGACGAGCAAGGCCGCGTCCGGGCCGATTCCGGGTGGACGAATCTCGTGGTCGGTCCCCAGCGCCCGGCGCGCGCCGTCGACGGCTTGCTGACCGGCTGGCACGAGCCCGGCGCGTCGCACCTTCGGCTCCTGGAAGCAATCGCCGGTCGTTCGATGCTGGAGCGCTGTTACCAGCGTGCCCTCGCCGATGGCTACCTGTGGCACGAGTTCGGCGACCTGCTGCTGATCCTCCCCTAATTCCTGTCGTACTGGGTTTGTAGGTTTCACGATTGCGAAGAGGGGACGATCGCACTAGCAACCGGGAGGTCAGCGGATGCCTGAGATGTCAATAATCAGCTGTGACGACTGCGTCATGCAGCACACGAGCACGTGTGACGATTGTGTCGTCACCTTCATCTGCGGACGGGAGCCTGATGAGGCGGTGATCATCGACGTCACCGAGGCTCGGGCCGTGCGACTACTCGGGGAAGCGGGTCTGGTGCCACGTCTCCAGCAGGTGCGACGGCACGCCTAAGGCAAAAATTCCCGAAAGAGTTACCTTCGGTCCGCAATCGACGGCGCAGCGAGTGGTACCTTCCCGGCAAGAGGCCCAGCTACAGGGCCGCCGATCGGGGAGCGCAGGTGCGAAAGCTCCACCTTGTCGGGTACACGCCCGACCTCGAGGGGCTCATCTTCACCGCCCGACGTGGCTCGAAGTCGGGGGGTTATGTCGTCGCGATCGAAGACGGGCTGGTTGACACCATCGACGAAGCTCGCCGGCGGCGGAATGGCGACACCGCGAGCAACGAGCCCGCGACCGCGACTCGGGATGCCACGGGCAGCGCTCGATCGAACCGGTCGGAGAGCACCCTCACGCCGCGCGAGATCCAGGCCCGGCTGCGTTCTGGCCGCTCGATCGCCCAGGTAGCGGCTGAGGCGCGTGTCGACCCCGAATGGGTCGAACGGTTCGCGGTTCCGATCTTGGCTGAGCAGGCTCAGATCGTCGAGCTGGCGAAGGCATCGACCTACTCGAAGCCGCGGTTAGGGCCTTCCAGCCAGCCGCTCGGCCCATCGGTGGCATGGAACCTGGCCGACCGCGGCGTCCAGTTTCCTGACGAGGTCCTGTCCGCGGCATGGACAGCGCACCAAGTACACGACACCCTTTGGCGGGTGCGCCTCGCTTACCGCTCTCGCGGCCGGTCGCAGGATGCAGTTTGGGAGCTCGACATCCAGACTGCGCAACTGGTGGCTCGCAACCGTTTGGCGTCGGAGCTTGCCCACATCGAGAAGGGCCGTCGCCGGCGCTCGGTCAGCCGCCTCCGTTCCGGCGGCGGCGACGCCGAGACTGACGACGACGAGCCGACGACGAAACCGGCGCGCAAGCGCTCGACCGGGCCTGCAAAGCGCCCGGCGGCGAGGAAGCCTGCGGCGCGAACCGCGGTTGCCCGCAAGGTGGTTGCCCGCAAGGGGGTCGCCCGGAAGCCGCCCGCAAAGAAGGCGGCCGGGGCAGTCAAAGCGCGCCGTTCGACGGCGGCGGCGAAGGCGCGCCCGGCATCAGTAGTAAAGGCCCGCACGGTGCGAAAGGTAGCGAAGTCGTCGAAGGCGGCGAAGGTTTCGAAGCCGGCAAAGGCGAAGGCATCCAAAGCGAAGACGAAGCGGGCGGTCAAGGCGAATGCGGTCGCGGCTCCGCCCGAGCCGGCGCGCACGATCAACCGGGTTGCGTCCTCCAAGGTGGCGGCGAGTCGGGCTAAGGCGAACCGACTTAGTGGTGACCGGGCGGTCGGCAACACCCTCACGCCCGAGGAGCCCCGCTTCCTCTCACGAGAGATCTCGCGGCGCCCACCAGTGTCGTCGGCGTCAAAGCCGCCAAAGGCGGCCCCCACCGCCTCGCCCAGGGCCGAGGCCAAGGAGAACCCCCGCCCGAACCGCGCGCCGGTCATCGATCTCGACGCACTGCTCGACGACACACCGGCGCCACCACCGCCGGCGCATAGCTTGCACCAAAGGACATCCCGCCCAGCTCGGTCACTGTTCGGGGTACGCCCCTCGCCTGCGCCCGCAGGCTGATTCGGGTGTGGCTCACGTCCTTCTGACGAACGACTTCCCGCCCAAGGTCGGGGGTATTCAGTCGTACCTGTGGGAACTCTGGCGCAGGCTTCCGCCGGAGCGGGTCACGGTGATCACCGGAGCCGACCCGGGCGCAGCCCAGTTCGATTCCGAACAGGGTTTCCGCCTCGACCGCTTGCCTGAGCGGATACTCGTGCCCACCGGAGGTGTGTGCACCGCGACCCGAACGATCATCGATGACGTGCGCGCCAGCCTCTTGGTCATCGACCCCGCCCTCCCGTTGGGGCTCGCGGGCCGCCGCATCGGACTTCCGTATGTCATCGTGCTTCACGGAGCGGAGGCGGCCGCGCCGGCACGCCTACCGGGCGCGAAAGCTTTGCTCCGTCGTGTCCTTTCCGGCGCGCAGCTCACCGTCACGGCCGGCGCGTACGCAACGGCCGAGGCGTACCGGCTCGCAGGCGACGACCTTCCTGTGTGCGAGGTGCCCCCCGGCGTCGATCTCACCCGTTTCCGCCCCCTTGCACCGGAGGAACGTCCACGAGCCCGGGCCGACGCAGGCCTGCCACCCGAGGGCCGCCTGATTCTCGCCGTGAGCCGATTGGTCCCGAGGAAGGGGATCGACGTGCTCATTCGCGCCGCAGCCCGACTAGCACCGACCAGGCCTGACCTGAACGTGGCAGTGGCGGGCGCGGGACGAGACCGCTACCGGCTCGAGCGCTTGGCCGGGTCCTGCGGGGTGCCCGTATGGTTCCTCGGCGAGGTTCCCGACGAGCGTCTGGCTCCCCTCGTGGCGTGCGCCGACGTGTTTGCAATTCCGTGCCGCTCGCGGTGGGGTGGGCTCGAACAAGAGGGTTTCGGCATCGTGTTTCTCGAGGCCGCGGCGTGCGGCGTCCCCCAGGTCGCAGGGTCGACCGGAGGAGCGGCCGAGGCAGTTGCCGATGGTCAGACCGGCTTCGTCGTCGGCCGGCCCAATGACCCCCTCGCCGTCGAGGACGCGCTGGCTCGGCTCCTCGACGACGCTGACCTGCGCCAGAAGATGGGAAGCGAGGCTCGGCGCCGAGCCGAAGAGCTGTTCGATTACGACCGCTTGGCTGGGGTGCTGGACCGGGCCCTGTGTCCCCTGGAATGAGTTCACCTGAAGGTGCCGGCGCCGGTGCCATCGGCCGAGCGTCCTGGTGGGGCACCGCCGTCTTCACGCTCACCGCCGTTGGTGCCGTCGCCTATTCCGCGCTCGAGGCTGTCGCTTTCACTGTCGCCGTAGTGCTCTTCTTTGCCGGGTGTGTCGCCTTCATCGCCGCCTATGCCCGGGCCGTGAGCCGGAGTCGCGTCGACCTCATCGCCGTGTCGAGCCTCTTCTTCCTGACCGGCAGCGCGCCGAAAAGCGTCAGGCGCAGCCTGCTCGCCGCGCTGGCCGTCCAAATCGTCGTTGCCCTCGCTACTGCAATTGCCCGCCCCTACACGAGCTTGGCCGCCGGAACCCTGGTGCCCGCCTATGGCCTCGGGCTTTGCGGATTGTGGGCAGCGCGCCACGGCACCTTCCGGCCCCGCACTGACCCGACGACGACCGAATGACCGCTACAGCTCACCTGACCTAGCTTCAGGCTTGTGCGTGTCGGGATAACCGTTCCGCAGTTCAAGGAAGATGCCGCTCCGGCCATTGACGTTGCCCGGCGCGCCGAGGCCGCAGGACTCGACGGTGTGTTCGTGTTCGACCATCTCTGGCCCATGGGGCAACCCGAGAGGCCCGCCCTGCACGCCCTTCCCCTCCTTGGCGCGCTGGCGGCCGAGACCAACCGGGTCACTCTTGGGCCCCTCGTCACCCGAGTCTCGGTTCTCCCGGCCCCGGCGCTCGTGCATGCCTTGGTGACGCTCCATCGCATCCTCGACGGGCGGTTCGTCGCCGGCCTCGGCACCGGCGACAGCCTCAACCGCGCCGAGAACGAGGCCTATGCGCTGGGGTTCGGGTCCGTGGCGGATCGGGTGCAGGAGTTGCGCGAGTGTTGCCGCGGCCTGCGCGCCGCCGGCGTACACACATGGGTTGGCGGTATGTCGCTGGGGGTCCGGCGCGTCGCCGCTCTGGCGGCCGACGGGTGGAATGGCTGGGGGGCGGATCCGGTCGAGTTCGCGAAGGCGGCGGCCGAGGTGACGGCGATCGCTCCGAGGTCGGAGTTGACGTGGGGCGGGCGGGTCTTGATTGGACGGACGCCCGAGGCCGCCTGCGCCAAGCTTTCACGCGCCGGCGACCGCGAAGGACTGATCCAGGGCACCGTGGACGACCTTCGTGCCCACCTCGACGCCTTGACCGACGGGGGGGCGTCGTGGGCAATCTGCGCGCCGATCGACATTGGCACCGACCCCGAATCCGTCGAATTAGTGGCCGAGGCGGCCAGTCTCGCCCGGTAGCCTGCAGGTAGATGGAATTCCGCCGCATAAACGCATTACCGCCGTACGTCTTCACGATCATCGACGGGCTCAAGACGCAGGCGCGGCGCGCCGGCGACGATGTCATCGACCTCGGCTTCGGCAACCCTGACATTCCTTCGCCCGACATCGCGGTCGAGAAGCTGGCGGAGGCGGCGCGCAACTCGAGGAACCATCGCTATTCCTCGAGTCGAGGCATTCCCAAGCTCCGAGCGGCTGTGTCGGCGCTGTACGAGCGCAAGTTCGGCGTCGAGCTCGACCCCGACACCGAAGTCCTCAGCACGATCGGCGCCAAGGAGGGACTCTCGCATCTCATGTGGGTGCTCTTGGGGCCTGGCGATACCGCGCTGGTGCCGACGCCCTCCTATCCCATCCATATCTACGCTCCGCTGTTTGCGGGTGCCGACGTGCGCCAGGTCCGCCTCGGACCCGATGAAGACTTCTTCGCCAACCTCATGGACGCGTGGGAGAACGCCTGGCCCCGCCCTCGGGTCATCGTCCTCTCGTTCCCCCACAACCCGACGACGACGTGTGTCGATCTGCCGTGGCTCGAGCGACTGGTGACGTTCGCCCGGGAGCATGACGTCGTTCTCGTGCACGACTTTGCCTATTCCGATACAGCGTTTGACGGCTACCAACCGCCGTCCATCCTCGAGGTTCCGGGCGCCAAGGAGGTCGCGGTCGAGCTGTACACGCTCACCAAGTCGTTCTCAATGGCCGGCTGGCGAGTGGGCTTTCTGGTCGGTAACTCCGAGATCGTTCAGGCCCTCGCCAAGCTCAAGTCCTACCTCGACTACGGCACCTTCCAGCCGATCCAGATCGCCGCGACCGTCACGCTGAACGAGGCGTCCGACTACCCCAAAGAGGTCAACGAGATCTATTGGGCACGCCGAGATGCTCTTTGTGACGGCCTCTCGCGTATCGGATGGGAGATAGGGCGACCCAAGGCCACCATGTTCGTGTGGGCGCCGATTCCGGAGCCATACCGAGAGATGGGCTCGCTGGCCTTCGCCTCCTTCCTCGTGGAGGAGGCGAAGGTGGCGACGTCGCCAGGCATCGGGTTCGGACCCACCGGTGACGGCTTCGTCAGGTTCGCCCTCATCGAGAACGAGAAGCGGATAGGTCAGGCAGTGCGGAATATGCGCAAGGCTCTCGTCAAGCTGTAGCCGCAACACAGCCACAGGCAATCTCATAATCGCGGAGGTGAAACCTTCCGTTCATGCGCGACCAATAGCCTGGGGGTGTGCCGACCTTCATCGTGCGGGTATGGGTGCCCGACCGCCCCGGCGCGCTCGGCGCCGTCGCCAGCCGGATCGGCGCGGTTCGAGGCGAGATTGTCGGCATCGACATTCTCGAACGGGGAGCGGGACGGGCCATCGATGAACTGGTGGTCGAGCTGCCTGAGGAGAATCTTGTGCCGTTGCTCGTAGGCGAAGTCGGTCAGGTTGACGGCGTCGATGTGGAAGACGTGCGACCGGCGCCTGCCCATCTCAGCGACTCTCGCCTCGACGCGCTCGAGACCGCCGCGGTCCTCGTCACCGCAACCACCGTCCCCGTCTTGCTTGACGCCCTCGCCACCCATGGTCAGCGTGACTTCGAGGCCGAGTGGTCGGCCGTTGTCGACGCCCAGGGCCAACTGCTGGCATCCAAAGGGGCGCCGCCGCCCCCAGGCTGGCTCACGGCATTCCTCAGTGGTAGCAGCTCGTCGGCCCAGGTCGCTGCCGGCGAATTCGGGCCCGACGATGTCGCATGGGCTGAGCTGGGGGAGGAGCGGCGCGCACTCGTGCTGGGCCGCCGGGGCCGTCCATTCCGCGCCCGCGAGCGGCGACAGCTCGCCATGTTGGGACATATAACGGGGACCCGGCTTGCCGAGTTGCAGCCTTCGCCTGGCGAGAAGGTGGCTCAACTCTCGTAGGGTGGCGGCGTGCGAGTCGGACTACTGACGGGCGGAGGTGACTGTCCCGGGCTCAATGCCGTGATCCGGGCCGCCGTCCGCAAAGGCGAGCGCCACTACGGCGACGACCTTGTGGGCTTTCGCAATGGCTGGCGGGGCGCCATCGACGGCGATCTGATGGTCCTCGATGTCGAGCGTTGCCGCGGCATATTGCCCCGGGGCGGCACGATCCTCGGCACCTCGCGCACGAATCCCTACAAGATCGAGGGCGCAGCTCATCAGGTCCTCGACACGCTTCGTGCCAACCAGGTTGATTCTCTCATCGCCATCGGTGGGGAGGACACGCTTGGTGTCGCCGCGAAGCTCTACGACGAGGGCGTCAGCATCGTTGGGGTGCCGAAAACGATCGACAATGACCTTTCGGCGACTGAGTTCACGTTCGGATTCAATACGGCCGTGCAGATCGCGACCGATGCGATCGACCGTCTGCACACAACCGCAGAGTCCCACGACCGCGTGATGGTGGTCGAGGTCATGGGACGGCACGCAGGGTGGATTGCGACGTATGCCGGCATCGCCGGGGGCGCCGCCGAGATCCTCATTCCCGAGGAGGAGTTCGACATCGAGCAGGTGTGTGATCGCCTGCGCCGCCGGCACGAGAAGGGACGGTTCGCGTCCCTCGTCGTCGTGGCCGAAGGGGCGCTACCGAAGGGGGGTATCGACGATTCGACCGGCGAGGCGAAGGGCACCGATGCATTCGGACACGTTCAACTCGGCGGGATTGCCAACAAAGTGGCGGAAGAGATCGGCCGGCGCACTGGGTTCGAGACTCGGGTGACCATCCTCGGGCACGTGCAGCGAGGCGGAACCCCCACCGCGTTCGACCGAGTGCTGGCGACGCGATTCGGCATCGCCGCGATCGACGCCGTGCACGACGGCGCGTTTGGTCAGATGGTCGCCCTCCAGGCGGACAAGATTGTGCGTGTCCCCCTCGAAGACGCCGTCGGCACGGCCAAGACTGTCGATCGCGACCTCTACCACGACGTTGCTCAGGTGTTCTCGGGATGACGGCGACAAGTGACAGAGGCGGTCCGGCCGCGCAGAACTGGGCCGACCAGCTTGCCGAATGGGCCATTCCCCAGGAAATTCTCGATGCTGCGCCCGAGTCGCCTTGGCATTTCCCCCCGGCGCTTTTCGTAGCGCCGACTCCGAGCGACGAACCCGACACCCCGTCGAAGCTGCGCGCCGCCGAGGCGGTGCCGCCCGGCGGCAGTGTCCTCGACGTCGGCGCTGGCGGAGGGGCGGCAAGCATCCGTTTGGCCCCGCCTGCCGATCACGTCACAGCATTCGACGAGGGCGCCGACATGCTCGAGTCCTTTGCCACCCGAGCTGAGGAGCTGGGGATACGGCACGCCGAAATCCATGGCCGCTGGCCCGATGTCGCTGACCAGGCTCCGATAGTCGACGTCGTTGTCTCGCACCACGTCCTCTACAACGTTCCCGATGTCGGTGACTTCGTGCTGGCGCTCACCCAGCACGCCCGCCGCAGGGTCGTCGTCGAGATCGGCGCCACGCACCCCATGTCGCTTCAAGCGCCCTTGTGGAAGCACTTTCATGACCTTGATCGACCCAACGGGCCTACGGCCGACGATGCGATAGCTGTCTTTCGGGAGGTCGGGCTCGACGTCGAAAGTGAGCGCTGGACCCGGGTCGCCCGGCCGGCCGATGTCGACCGCTCCCAGCGCGTCGCATTTGTCCGACGCCGCCTCTGCCTTCCGGCCGAACGTGACCCTGAGGTAGACGCTCTTCTCCCAGACGCCAGTTTTCAAGGGCCGCGTGAGGTCGTGACGATTTGGTGGCCCGGAACCGCCGGCTAGGTGGGTGGCGGGGCGGCGTCGAGCAGCTGACGCAGGGGGTCGGCAAGGCCCGGCGTCGCAGCAATGACTCGCGCTGAATCCGATCCGGTGCTCACCTCACGGAGGCCCTCAACGTGCGCGCCGGCTTCCGTTGCGACGAGCCCCCCTGCGGCGACATCCCAGTGTTGGATCCCGACCTCGTAATAGGCGTCGAGCCGTCCGCAGGCAACCCAGCACAAGTCGATCGCGGCAGCCCCGAATCGACGCACGTCACGAACGGCCGGCAATACCTCGGTCAGCACCTGCGCTTGGCGGGACCGCTGCTCGCGCCGGTAACCGAACCCGGTGGCCACCAGTGCGGTTGCCAGCTCGGTCGCCCCCGACACGGCGATCGGGACGCCATTGCGGCGCGCCCCGCCGCCGGAGGTAGCAGTGAAGACCTCGTCGTGGGACGGGTCGGCGACGACGCCCACAACAGCCGCGCCGTGGAGCTCAGCCGCGATTGACACCGCGAACGCCGGCAACCCGTAGAGGTAGTTCGTCGTGCCATCGAGGGGGTCGATGACCCAACGAATTCCGCTGGAGCCTTCACGGCTGGCGCCTTCCTCACCGAGGATGCCGTCGTCAGGGCGCATCCTGATCAGGCCTTCGACGATGAGTTCCTCCGATGCCCGGTCAAGGTCGGTGACCATGTCGGTGCTACTGGTCTTCGTCCCCACAGTTTCGTGGCGCGCCTCGAACCCGTCCATCAGCATGGCTCCGGCGCGCGTCGCCAGGTCTACGGCGAGATCGAGCAGCGTCGACAAGTCGAGCATGTCATTCAACGTACGCTCCACCGATGCCTGAGGCCGTCAGCGACAGTGCCCACAGCGGATTGGTGGTGAATGCGGCACCGACGCGGGCGCTGGCGGTCTACGCCCATCCCGACGACCCGGAGATCTCGTGCGGCGGAACACTGGCCACGTGGGCGCGCGCCGGCACGAAGGTGCACGTACTTATTTGCACGCGGGGCGAGAAGGGCTCCTCGGATCCGTCGGTCGATGTCGAGAAGCTGGCACGACTGCGTGCGCGTGAGATTGCGGCCGCCGGCAAGGTCTTGGGCCTTGCCGGGCATGCCCAGCTCCCGATCAATGACGGCGAGCTCGAGAATACGACCGAGGTGCGAGCCCTGATCGTTGCAACCATTCGCCGGGTGCGACCCGACGTCATCGTCTGCCCTGACCCTACGGCCGTCTTCTTCGGTGAGTCCTATTACAACCACCACGATCACCGCGTTGTGGGGTGGGCGACCCTCGACTCCGTCGCTCCTGCCGCGAGCAACCCCCACTACTTCCCCGATGCGGGGGAGCAACACGAGGTTGCAACGGTGTTCTTGTCGGGCACGCTGGAGCCAAACGTCTGGGTCGATATCGGCGCGACCATGGCTCAGAAGATCCAGGCCCTGTCGTGCCATAAGAGTCAACTCGGTGAGCGCGACAGCGAGTGGGTGCGTGAGGCTGTCGAGCAGCGGGCACGAGAGGGTGGCCACATTGCCGGCGTCACGATGGCAGAGGGCTTCCGCCGGCTCTCCCTTGCCGGATAGCTCGGCTTCAGGAGATACCTGAGTACGCCGATAATCGAACCGTGACTCAGGACGCACGCCGGCTGGTGTCGCCCGCCCGCCACTCGCCCATGGCGCGCAGCACGAGGACGGCAATCACGGCGACGCCGCCGGCGGCCACGATCGCGCCGACGAAAGCGCCAATGCCCTCCTGGAGCGCGCAGTCGCCCTGGCATTGGAGGCTCACCAACGCCCTCCCGATCAGGCCGCCGCAGGCCCCGGCGACGAGGATGGCCACGAATGCGACCATTCTGGCCCCCGCCCCGGGCAGTGCGGTCGGGCCGGGACGGCGTTCCGAGTGCGATGCCGGACCTTCTCGGGGTGGGATGCGTTCCTCGGCCACTCAGGGATCGTAGGCTCAGGTGATGCGCACGCTGGTCGTGCTGCCCACGTATCAGGAAGCGGACAACATCGCCGAGGTGCTCCGGCGCGTCCGCGCCGCGGCCCCAGATGCTGATGTTCTGGTGGTCGACGACGGCAGCCCAGACGGCACGGCCGACCTGGCCAAGGCTGTCGCCCACGAGCTCGGCGCGATCGATGTACTCGTCCGCCCGTCGAAGGCGGGGCTCGGAAGTGCCTACCGCGCCGGGTTCAAGGAGGGCCAGGCTCGTGGCTACGAGGCCCTCGTCGAAATGGACAGCGATCTATCTCACGATCCCTCGGCCCTGCCGGTCTTGATGCGGGCCGTGGAGTCGGGCGCGGATCTTGTCATCGGGTCGCGCTATGTGCCGGGAGGTTCCATTCCCCGGTGGTCGCTCCGTCGCCGCACGCTCTCCCGTTGGGGAAACCGCTACGCGGCGCGCCTGCTCCGGCTCGATGTCCGCGACGCCACCTCGGGATTCCGTTGTTACCGCAGCGACGTCGTTGCCCGTATCGATCTGGATTCCGTACATGCCGACGGTTACGGGTTCCAGATCGAGATGGCCTACCGGGTCGCTCGGGCGGGTGGAGCCATCGTCGAGTTGCCCATTCAGTTTGTAGACCGTGAGCTCGGGGCCTCCAAGATGTCGTCGCGCATCATCCTCGAAGCCCTCACGCTGGTGACATGGTGGGGTGTGCGCGATCGCCTCCGGAGGAAATGACAGTCTTTTCGACCGGCAGGTGACGGCAGCGCTCACGATCGTCCACGTCGACATCGACGCCTTCTACGCGGCCGTCGAAGTGCTCTGTGACCCTTCCCTCCGAGGCCGGCCGGTGATCGTCGGCGGCGCCGGCAACCGGGGTGTCGTGGCGTCGTGCTCCTACGAGGCCCGGGCTTCAGGGGTGCGGTCAGCGATGCCGTCGGCGCGGGCTCGACGCCTCTGCCCTGACGCCGTCTTCCTCCCCGGCCACTTCGACCTCTACGCCGAATACAGCCAACGCTTCCACGCAGTGTTGACGTCGTTCACGCCGCTGGTCGAGGGGATCGCTCTCGATGAGGCCTTTCTCGACGTCGGTTCGGTGCGCCGCCTTTTCGGGGACGCGCCGGCGATTGCGGAACGGATTCGCGACCGGGTCTACGCCGAACTCGGCTTATCCGTGTCGGCCGGAATTGCGACGAGCAAGCTAGTCGCCAAGCTGGCATCAGTGGCAGCCAAGCCCACACCGTCGCCGACCGGCCCCGTTCCGGGGCCAGGGGTCATCGTCGTCACACCTGAGGACGAGCTCGCCTTCCTGCACCCCCTGCCTGTCGGCGCGCTCTGGGGCGTCGGCCCTGCAACCCGCGGACGCCTGGAGCGGTTCGGCGTGCAGACGGTGGGCGACCTGTCCCGTCTGCCGGTCGAGACGATCGTGGGTGCCCTCGGCAAATCGCTCGGATCGCATCTCCACGCGCTTTCCTGGGGCCGAGACCCACGCCCGGTCGTGGCCGATCGGGCCATCAAGTCCATAGGGCACGAGGAGACCTACGCCAAGGACCATCACGACAGAGAGTCGCTCCGGCGTGAGGTGATCCGGCTCTCCGACGCGGTGGCGACGCGGCTGCTGCGTCAAGACCTGGCGGCGCGAACAGTGATCCTCAGGATGCGTTTCGCCGATTTCCGGACGGTGACGAGGTCCAAGACAGTCGCCCACCTGCTCAGCGGGGGCGGGGCCATAGCTGCGCTAGGCCTTCGGCTCCTCGACGACCTCGATCCTTCGCCGGGCGTCCGCCTGCTGGGAATCAGTGCATCCAATCTTGAGGCCATGTCGACGAATCAAATGGTGCTTGGTGACGGCCTCGGCCAGGGGCCCGGATTCGGCCGCGCCGGCCCGAGCGGGAGTCTGGTGGGGGCGGTCGATGAAGTACGCCGGCGCTTCGGCGACAAGGCGGTAGGCCCGGCCGCACTCGTGGGTAACGATGGTGTGGGCGTACGGCGCCTGGGAGACCGGCAGTGGGGTCCGGGCAGTTGATGACACGCGCATCCACCGCGCGTTGTTGACCGACCCGGGCTGTGGGAAGATAAAAATGCAATCAGGCCCCGTTGAGGGGCTTCGAATCAAGGGCCCTCGAAAGAGGATCGAGAGTCGAGAGGGTAGGCGTGCCGCTATCCGAGGATGAGCAGCGAATCCTCCATGAGATAGAGCAACAGTTCTACGAGAGCGATCCCGCGTTCGCGCGCGAAGTCGGCAAGACCACGCTCTACCGTCACGCCGGCCGCAACCTCAAATGGGCGGCGCTCGGGTTCATTGCCGGCTTTCTCCTTCTCATCCTCGCCTTTGCCTCGTCACTGCTGCTCGGGTTCGCCGGCTTCCTGGTCATGCTGGGCTCGGCCTTCCTCTTCGAGCGCAACCTGAGGAAGATGAGCAAGAGCGGATGGCAGAACCGTCGCGTGCGCACACCGAATGTTCGAGATTATTTCGGCGCCACCGGCAAACGACTCCGGAAACGCTTCCGCCGCGAGGAGTAGTACTCGCCCAGTTCGTTGCGCCTAAGGGCCGGCGAACAGCGGCCGGGGATCGAACAACCAGATCAGGCGGCGCACTGACGTGGCTCGGCCAACCAGATCTGAACGCACTGTCGCCGCTGCAATAGTGGCTCGGTCGGCCTCTGGAGCGCTCACGCCGTCGGGGGAGTAGCTAGCGGCCGTCCAATGGTCGGCCAGGTCCGCCATGGCACTCGACAGCGCATCGGACTCCGAGCCGACCCGCTGAGCGAACTCATGGGCGGTTTCTGATGGTCCGGCGCGTGCCCCCGCGAGCCATAGGTCCTCCTGGGCCTCCTTCCACGCCCGGATGACCCGCGCCGTCGGTGTCGTGGCCTCTGCCCGCTGCCGAGCTCGGCGCGTCCGTCGGGCAACGGGTACGCCGACGAAGTACAGGAGGGCTATGACGATCACAGCCAGGAGACCCCACAAGAGGGCCGATGGCCCGCCGCCGGGCGCGGATTCAGTCTGGGGCGTGGCTGCCGGCACCGTCGTCGGAGTCGCCGTTGTCGGCGCCTGTGTCCCGGGAGTGTCGGACGATGGCGCGACTGTCGTGGGGGTGTCCGGAGCGGTGGTCGACGGTGGGCTGGTCGGCACGGGAGTCTGCGGGTTGACGCCCGTGTAGGACGCGCCGGCCGGCGCGGCCCGGCCGGGCGTCGGCTCGAAGGCCACCCAGCCGAAGTCAGGGAAGAACACTTCGGGCCAGGCGTGGGCCTCCTTGCCGGTGACTCGGAATGTTCCGTCGGCCGCCTTCTCACCGGGCGTGAATCCGACGGCCACCCGGGATGGCAGTCCGAGCGACCGGGCCATGGCCGCATAGCTCCCCGCAAACTGCTCGCAGTAGCCCCGGCGGGTGACGAACAGAAATCGCTCGATGGCCGACTCATCGTGGCCCCGCGGCACGTTCAAGTCGTAGGTGAAGGAGGTTCGAAACCAGTCCTGCAACGCCCTTGCCTTGTCGTATGACGTCGCCGCTCCGAAGGTGAGATCGGATGCGAGCGCGGTGACTCGCGCCGGGAACCCGTCCGGAAGAGCGAGATACCGTCGCATGTCGTCATCAGGGGTGACCGGCCTTGTGTCGCCAAGTTGCTCAGCGGTGAGCACGGGTTGCTTCGAAAGCACTCCGTACTTGAGACCGTCCGAAGTCGGGGCATCAGTCAAGAGGCTCGACGAATCGGCGTCATACCGGGTGCCTCCTGGGCCCTCGAAGCGCTGAGGCTGGTAGGCGGCCGGGAGCCATATTGAGGAGAGGGCCTGGATCGAATAGCGCTGAAAGACGGGAGGCCCGCTGGTTCGGTCCTGAGAGCCAGCAGGCAGCGATCCGGACGCGGGCTGGTAGCTGCCGAGTGACGACCAGATATTGCCGTCGAAGCGCCCGAGGGAGGTGAGCCGCCAGTAATTGGGGAGGTCAGTTTCGACAGTGAACATCTGGATCGAGGACTGGTCGACGAGCCGGTCGCGGATGTCGACGAGGGGGCTGACCGTTATCCGCGATGACGAACCGGCCGGCGAGCCGTCGCGCTTGCCGACGAGCCCGAGAGAATGCGCTCCCGGAAGGTGAGGCCCAATCACCAGGCCGATGAGCAGAGCGGCGACACCAGTCATGATGCCGCCGCGGAGCAGAGCAGATTCCCCGGCGCCAGACCGACCACTGAACCAGGGTTGCCGACCGCGCGCCGTCGGGGCACTGACGAGAACGAAGATGAGCACCGCGCCGAGGTACAGGCCGGTCGTCGCCAGCCGAAACCTGTCGGCCCCGAGAAGGGCTCCAACCATGAACAGCGTGAACGACGGCGCCAAGGCCTCGAACCGGGCTCGGGTGCGATAGGCGAGCCCGTCGGCCACTGCCCCGGCGAGGCCCGCTCCGCACGCAGCCGCGGCGACGAAACCGGGAATGACCTCGGTCGGTGCCTTGACGTCGGCGAAGCGTTGCCCGGCTTCGTGCAAGTCGTGCCCAAGGCCGCGCCATGTGTCGAGCAACGGCAGGCCAAACGTCAGAGTTCCCGGCTCGACGATCAAAGCGGTGATGAGAAGTACCGCTAGCGCGGAGATGAGGCCGGCCAGCGTTGGCGAGAGACTCAAATGGCGGCCTGCCGACGCCACAATGTGGCTGAACACCAGCGCTATCAGCACAGGAACGATGAACGAGCCATCGCTGAACACGCGGAGCAAGCCGAGCGCCGCCGCGGCAGTTACGCAGACGAGCGCGATCTCGGACACGATCGGCCAGGCCGGCCCTGGGCGCTCGGCTCGGTCTTGGGCGCCGTCCATCGCCGCAGTCACCGGCGCGGGCTTATGGCTCGGACGGCCGGCCGCTGGCCGCGGGGGTGCGCTGAGCGGGCTCATCCCCATCCTCGCGCCGCCGGAGCTCGTCCCCGGACACCTCGCGTCGCCGCTTGATTCCATACGGCAGCAAATGATTGTCCTGAGTGAACCTGCAGGATCGTCGTGGAGTCGCTGGCCCGATCGATGGTCTGGCCCCGATCCTGGCTCGCGCCATCGGCACGCTGAAACAACACAACAGTGAGTGGGCGGCGACGAGTCTGCAGACGGGCCACGAGGCCGAGTTCGCCGGCCTGAAGTCCGTCGGTGCCGATGAACGCGGACGGTCCCCCGTGCCGGGAGCGGGACAGCGCCCCGACAGCGCCGGCCAGGTGGTTGCCCTCGCCCGCCTCCGCTACCGCAAGCCGTTCCATGATCGAGTCGACGTGGGCCTTCCCCGTGCCGAAACCCGAATCGAGCCCCTCGGTCGTCGTAAGACGGACCAGCGAACCGGCCCGAGAACAGGCGACGAGGACACTTGCGGCCGCCGAGACGGCGCGCTCCAACGATGCCTCGGTATGGCTACCGGAACGAAGGTCGAGCAGCACGGTCGCGTGCCCCTCGAGCGGGTGGTCGAGCTGACGAATCATCAGCTCGCCCAGCCTCGCGGTCGAGGGCCAATGGACCTGCCGCAGGTCGTCACCGACCTCGTAGGCCCGCAAGGTCGCAAAGTCCTCACCGCTCGGCCCCGTCGTTGCTGGCTGCGACGTCGCCGGGCGATGGCCGCGCGCCGGCGCCATTTGAAGGACCGCTTCTATGGCCGGGTAGACCGTTAGTTGGGTCGCCGGTGCAATGGCGGTCGTTCGGTACACCAGTCCGAAGGGATCGGCTCGTTGCGCTTCGAGCGGTCCCAGATCGAAGCGACCCCGGCGGTCAGCGGGGAGGCGGTAGGTGGCGTGATCGCGCCCGCCGGCCACAATCGGGGACAAGAGGAAGCGAGCCTGACGCGCCCCATCGTCGAACGAGTCGCGGATCGTGACAACCGGGGACCGGATGCGGCCCCGGTTTTCGACCACCAGGTCGATCCTGCTCTCGTCGCCCACATGTACCCGAGCCGGCTCGACGTGCCGCGACGCGCCGAGCTTGGCGCGCCGGGCGAAGGTGGCAATGAAACCAGCGACGAGCAAGCCGCCGAGGCCAGCGGCGAGCACGAACAGCTCGAGGACGCCCAAAAGGCGGCCGGCGACGGCGAGGGCGACGACTCCGACGACTGCTCCGAAACCTCGCCGAGTCAACAATTGACGACTGTCCTCAGCCGCCGCGACCGCTGGGAACCGGGACGCTCGACAACACCTGGTCGAGCACGTCGTGACGGCTTACTCCCCGGATCTCGGCCTCGGCCGAAAGGGCCAGGCGGTGCTCCAGGACCGGCCCGGCGAGGGCTTTGAGGTCGTCGGGCACGACGTAGTCACGACCGATGGAAGCAGCCCGTGCTCGCGCCGCCCGCAGCAGTCC
>DATLEI010000101.1:0-52139 GCA_035525375.1 Acidimicrobiales bacterium | reverse complement strand
CGCTCCGAGGTCAGTTGCGGGAAGACGAGGCGGATGACCTGGCCGTCGTTCGACGGGGTGATACCCAGGTCGGAATTCTGGATGGCCTTCTCGATCGCCTTCAGCGCACCCTTGTCGTAGGGCGCCACCACTAGGAGGCGGGCCTCGGGCACACTGAACCCGGCCAACTGCACGAGCGGGACCTCGCTGCCGTAGTAGTCGATTCTCAGTTTCTCGATCAGCGCCGGTGAAGCGCGTCCGGTGCGAACGGTTCCGAACTCCGACTGGGCGTGCGACACCGCCTTCTCCATCTTGGCGGTCACCTCGGCCATCGCCTTGTCGATTTCGGGCCCGAGGCCTCCCGTCATGAAACCAGCGTACCGATCGCCTGGCCCTCCAGGGCGCGACGGATGTTGCCCGGTGCCATCAGGTCGAAGACCACGATGGGCAGCTTGTTGTCCATGCAGAAGGTGATTGCTGTCGAGTCCATGATGCGAAGGCCGCGATTGAGGACCTCGATGTAGCGCACCTCGGTGAACTTCGTCGCCTCTGGGTTCGTTAGTGGGTCATCGGTGTAGACGCCGTCGACTCCCGAGTGCGTGCCCTTCAGAACCGCTTGAGCACCGATCTCGGCTGCCCGCAGGGCCGCGGTTGTATCGGTGGTGAAGAACGGGTTTCCGGTGCCGCCCGCCATGATCACCACCCTGCCCATCTCCAGATGGCGCTGGGCCCGCCGCCGGATATAGGGCTCGGCTACCTGGGCCATCTGAATGGCGGTCATGACCCGGGTGGGCTCCCCGAGCTTTTCGAGCGCGTCTTGGAGGGCGAGGGCGTTGATGACGGTGGCCAGCATTCCCATTGTGTCGGCCTGGGCCCGATCCATCCCGGCTCCGGCGCCCTCCATCCCCCGCCAGATGTTGCCGCCACCGACCACAATGGCGATCTCGGTGCCGAGGTCACGGCGCGCCTCGGCCACTTCGGTCGCAATCCGCCCGACCATCAGACCATCGATTCCGTAGCCCATTGCGGGCTCCGCAAACGCCTCGCCCGACAGCTTGAGAACGACGCGATTCCAGTGCGTGCCTTCGGTGTGAACCGGCGGGCCCTGGGCGTCGTCGAGGTCCACGCTTTAGCGGCCGATCTCCACCTGGGTGAAACGGGTGACGCTCGCGTCGCCGAGGACCTGGCCAACGGTCTGCTTGTTGTCCTTCACGAAGGCCTGGTCGAGGAGGCATCCGCCAACGTCCTTGAAAAAGCCGCCGAGGCGACCCTCGACGATTTTGGGGATCGCCTGTTCGGGCTTGCCCTCGTTGCGGGTCAGCTGTTCGAGTGTCTCTCGCTCGGCAGCAATCGTCTCGGGCGGTACGTCGTCACGCGAAACCCATCGGGGCCGCTGGGATGCAATGTGCAGGGCGATGTCGTGCGCCAGGTCCGCGTCGCCACCGGTCAACTCCACAAGCACGCCATTGACACCGCGCCCGTTCTGTACGTGGAGATAGCTGTCGATGACCGCCCCCTCAGGGGCGTCGAAACGAACGACTCGTCCGAGCCCGATGTTCTCCTTGAGCGTCACCCGAAGGTCATCAATCTCCGCGTCGAACTCTGCCGTCGCGTCCTCCCCCCGTGCGGCGACCGCTTCGGCAAGCTTGTCAGCGAGAGCCTTGAAGGCATCGGACTTGGCCACATAGTCGGTCTCGCTCTTCAGCTCGATGGTTGCAGCAGCGCCACCGGCGCGAGCAACGGCTACGGCTCCCTGTTCGTTGGCCCGATCGGACCGCGCCGCCGACTGGGAAAGGCCGCGCTCGCGTAGCCACTTCGTCGCCGCCGCAGCGTCACCGTTGGTCTCCTGAAGGGCACGCTTGGCGTCCATCATTCCGGCGCCGGTCACCTGGCGCAACGCCTGCACCTCTTTGGCGCTGACGGGGCTCACGACTGGGCCTCGGCGTCTCGATCGGTAGCGGTTGTCGTCTCTGTCGTCGCAGGCGCGTCGTCGGTGGCTGGCGCGTCGTCGGTGGCAACTTCGTCGGAGGTTTGGACGTCTTGCCCGCTCTCGGCGGGTGGAGTGTCCAAACCTTGGTCGTTGATGGTGCTCTCGGCTGCCACTGCACCCTCAGCCGCGGGAGCCGCATCCTCGCCCCCCTCGCCCACCTCAGCGGTGGGCTGGTGGCGACGACCGGTGGCCGCAAGGCGCGCCTCACGTTCTTGGGCTTGGAGCGCGGCCTGACGGCGCGCTTCGGTTTGCTGCTGGGTGCGGCGCGATTCGGCCTCGGGGTCGGCCGGCGCGGCCGCGCCGTTCGACGGCGCTGCTGCCATCGCCTTCGCTTCACGCCGAGCCCTGATCACGCGGCCCTCTTCGACTGCATCAGCGAGGATCCGGCACATGAGCGCACCCGATCGGATGGCGTCGTCGTTGCCGGGAATGACGTACTGAATGAGGTCGGGATCACAGTTCGTATCGACTACGGCGACGATCGGCAGCCCGAGCTTGTTGGCCTCGGTGACCGCGATGTGTTCCTTCTTGGTGTCGATGATGAACACCGAGTCAGGCATCCGGGAGAGGTTACGGATCCCGCCCAGGTTGCGCTGCAGCTTCTCGAGCTCGCGACCCAAGATGAGTGCTTCCTTCTTCGGCATGGCCTCGAAGTCGCCAGCCGCCTTCATGCGCTCGTACTCCTGCATCTTCTTGACGCGCCCACTGATTGTCTGGAAGTTGGTGAGCATTCCGCCCAGCCACCGCTCGTTCACATACGGCATGCCCGAGTTCTCCGCGTGGCTCGCGATCGCATCCTGCGTCTGCTTCTTCGTGCCCACGAACAGGATGATCCCACCCCCGGCCACCATGTCGCGAACGTAGGTGTACGCCGCGTTGATGCGCTCAAGGGTCTGATTGAGATCAATGATGTAGATCCCGTTGCGCTCGCCGAAGATGAACCGCTTCATCTTGGGGTTCCAGCGCCTGGTCTGGTGGCCGAAATGCACCCCGGCCTCCAGCAACTGCTTCATGGTGACGACAGCCACGTGTTCTCCTTCCCCATCGGTTGGTCAGCCTGGCGCGACGCTCTCCGCCGAGCGACCGTGGGACCCGCACGCAGGCATGTTCGGACTGCGGACGCCGTTGCGCCCGCCCCAAGACTCTACCGTTTCCGGCTGTTGACCGGGGACGCCCGGCGCGCGCCGGGATGCCTGTCATCCCCGCTACCAACCGGTCGAAGCGGTCAGGCCATTTCCCGCTGACTCTCTCGTACCCACCAACAGCAATCCGCCAGCACCTGACGCCACGCCGCTGATCCGTCCGGGTGGGTCGATTATCGATGCCGGTGCCTCTGGGCCGGCCAGCAGCAGGCGGCCATCGTCAAGTGGAAATGCGAATCGACCCTGAGGGCTGGGACCGGCAGGCCCGCCTCGCACCGAGGCCCCATCACTCGCGACCTCCCAGCGCAACCTGCCGGCGGGGTCGAGAAGGGCGAGGCCGCCCAGCCGGTGCGCAACCAGGACATCGCCGCCCGGGAGAGCGAGCGGCGGGACTTCCGGGGAGCCCGCGCCCTCGGTGGGGGTGCGCCACAGCTCACGGCCGGTCTCGAGGTCGAGGCCGTGAGCCGCCAGATCACCGGCGACGGCAACAACTTCGGCCGGCCCATCCTCGGTCAACGTGATGGCCGGGCCGCTGACGCCGCCTGGCGGCAACGCCACCGCCCAACGGCGTTCACCGGTGTCGACATCGACCGCAACGACGCCTGCGACGATGTTGTCGTCGGCGACCCACGTCACGACCGCGATCCGACCGTCGGTCGCGGCCGGACCCAGCGCTGGCCCCGGGATAGGCGATCGCCACCGGACAGTGCCCGACGCTTTGTCGACTCCGAACAGGGAACCCTCCCAGGTGCTCGCGACAAACGTGTCGCCACCGAGAGCTGGCGTGTTGGGCCGCTCCCCCAGCTCCGCCACCCAGCGAGCCGTACCGTCAGCACGGTCGAAGGCGGCGAGGCCGTGCTCGGTCGTGGCCGTAACCAGGTCGGGGGTCAGCCGGGGAGCCACGTCGCGAAGGTGGGCCTTCCCCGCTGTCCACAGGGTGCGCCCAGCGACGTCAAGCAGGATCAGCCGTGAGAGGGCCGAGGTGAAGGCGACCCCGGTCGGATCGGCTGCGGGCATCCCCACATAGGCCGGCGGGGTCGCCTCCCAGCGCCATCGCTCTTGCACTGCGGCGCGCAGCGGTTCAGCGCTTTCACTCCGCCGGTGCGCGTCCTGCTGGCACCCTGCGAGCAACAAGACCAGAAGCAATGCGGTACACCGGCGACTCTTCATGGGTTCTTCCTTTCGTGGATGGGCGAGGTGAGCCCCGCGGGAACGGTGAACGGCCGAGTCCCGAGCCACGCTGCGGTGGCGGCGGTGTCCTCCACCCAACCGATCGTGTCGGACAGGGCCGTGTCGGCGACCATGTCGACCAGGCTCTGACACGTCGGCGGCAGGCCGGCCTGGCCTAGGGCGATCTCCCGAGTAGTGGATGCCGCTCCGGGGAGCTCGCTGTGTTGGTCGAACAGACTGGGCACGCGGACGATCACGTTTCTGGCGCCGTCGAGATGGGTTCGGCCGGCCGGGACGACCGGGTCGCCTCGTCCGCCGATTGACGTGACCCGAATGCCCGGTGGGAGGGGTCGATCGTTGAGCCGGCGCACGAACTCCGAGGTCTCGGCAAGCTGCCCGACTGATTCGCCCGTCACCGGCGCGCCGGCCTGGCCCAACGCACCGATGACGCGCCGGCCTGCGTCGCTCTTGCTGATCATCTTGGCTGCGGTTGCGAGGTCGGCACCCTGGTGCGGGGTGCCGATGGTGACGAGGGAGTTGATGGGTGGAAGTGCCGGCGAGCCCGGGTCGATCTCGTCGCCGAGTGCCGCCCGCGACACCAGGCCGCCCTGCGAGTGGGCCAGCACGTCGATTGGAACTCCCGGATTCTCTGCTGCAACCCGCTCGAGAAGTTCTCGAAGCCGGCGCGCTGATTGGCGGATGTCGACGGTGCTATCGGCGGCGTCGTATGGGTTCTCGGTGATCGTCCCGCCGTTGTAGGAGAAGCGCATGACGTCGCGGGGAGCGAAGCCGAGCGCGCCCGTATCGACGTCATCGATCGCGGCGCCAGAGCGCTTCTGGCTCTCGGCATCGCTATGACCGGGGTCATCGCGAGTCCTCCCCGACGAGGACCCGAGCCCGCCGACGAGAACGGCTATGTGGCGATCCGCATGCTGGGGGGTCGGGGTCGATGCCGGTGTGCAATCGTCTCGCTGCCCCCACCAGGCCAACCCCACTTTCCCAATTCGGGCCACATGTACGCCGGGCTGGAGCTCCCAGGCGTAGTGCGCGGCCCCACGGAGCTCGTCGAACGTGTTCGCCGCCTGGCGGGCCACTTGGTTGCGGGCCCAATCGACTGCGTCGGCCGGGACGCCGACGGCGCGCTCCGCGAGCCCCTGAAGGGAGTCGAGCAGCCCCCGCCGCTCGTGAACAAGGGTGCCTTGCCGGCGGTCGCCGTCGGACACCAGATAGACGTGCGGTGGGCCGTCGGAGAACAGCAGCGTCGGATCGATGTAGGCGCCGCCCGCTCGCGCACCGAAGTGGAAACCTTCGGCCGCTCGACCCACCTCTTGGCCCTGCTCGACGGTGTCGCCCCGCCGCACGCTCGTCGAACGGAGGAATGAGTAGCTGGTGCGTATGCCGTCGGCATGGAGGACGACGACATGAAGGGTGCCGCCGACGGGCCCGGCAAAGACAACCTGTCCGGGCGCCGCCGAGCGCACTGGCGTGTCGGGCGCGGTGGCGTAGTCGACACCCCGATTTCCGGCCGCATACGAGTTGGCCGGAGGACGGAAGGGATCGACGATCGGCGCGTCGACCGGCGGTCGGTAGTCGACACGTGAAGCAGGATTGGGTTCAGCGCGGGCCGGCGCGGCACCGGCAAGAAGAACGACCGCGGCCGCAACGACGGCCAAACGGCGCATCTGCTACCCCCAGGCAACAGCGAACTGGTTGGGGGGAAATGCGCGCCGCCGGCTACGGCAACATCACGGCGAAGCGAAGGAAGTGTAGCGACTTCGTGAGGCGGGAAACTAGGGGTGTCGTCGAAAAATGTGGCCGCTCGCTAGGCGGGCTGGGCGGACTCCCGCATCGGGCCCGCCAACTTCGACCGCAGCTGGATCACGGCCTTCGTGTGGATCTGGCAGACCCGGCTCTCGGTGACTCCGAGCACGTCGCCGATCTGTCCGAGGGTCAGGCCTTCGTAGTAATAGAGCGCGAGCACGATTTTCTCCCGCTCGGGCAACCTGTTGATGGCGGTGGCGAGGGTTCGCCTCGTCTCCTGCTCCTCAAACGCCGCGACCGGCCCCGCGCCGGAGTCGGGGATGGTGTCGGCCACGGTCACCGAATCGGCGCGATCGGGGCCGACCGACAGCGTGTCCTCCAAAGCGACCACGCCCAGGAAAGAGATCTGGGCGAACAGCGCTTGCAACTCGTCCTCAGTGGTGCCCATGGCCGCGGCCACTTCGGCGTCGGTAGGCGTGCGCAGGAGGTCGTTCTCCAGTTTGGCGTAGGTCTTCTCGATGGCCCGGGCCTTCGCTCGCACCGATCGTGGCACCCAGTCGATCGACCGGAGTTCGTCGATGATTGCGCCTCGGATTCTCGCAATCGCGTACGTCTCGAACTTGTAGCCCCGGGCCGGGTCGAACTTGTCGATGGCATCGATCAGCCCGAACATGCCGTAGCTCACCAGGTCGGCCTGCTCGACGCTCTGTGGCAAACCCGACGACACCCGGCTGGCCACGTACTTCACCAGCGGCGCGTAGTGAAGGACGAGTCGGTTCCTGATGTCGGTGGACATGTTGGCCTTGTATTCGTCCCAGAGTTCGCTGATATCCGGCGCGGCGGTTTCCAAGTGGTGCTCCTCTAGGCCCGGGGATGGGTGGCTTGATGGACGGCCAACAGCCGTTCCTTACTCACATGCGTGTACAGCTGCGTCGTCGCCAGGTCGGAATGGCCCAACAATTCCTGCACGGCGCGAAGGTCGGCTCCGCCGTCGAGGAGGTGGGTCGCAAACGTATGTCGCAGGGCGTGCGGGTGGGTCGGCGTCGGAGAGTGCCGGTCGAGGATGCGCCGCACGTCGCGCGGAGAGAGCCGATGCCCGCGACGGTTGAGGAAGAGTGCATCGTCGGGAGAGTCGGCGCGCCGGAGATGGGATCGCCCTTCCTGGGTCCAGGCCGCTACCGCCGCGACCGACGCTTCGGTCATCGGCACCTGGCGCTGCTTGGCGCCCTTTCCCCAGACCTCGACCGACCGGCGAGCCGGGTCGATGTCGCCGGGTCGCAGGCTGCACAGCTCGGCGACGCGCAGCCCGCTTCCGTAGAGAAGTTCAGTCACTGCCGCGTCGCGACGGCGGACGGCAGTCTCCATTACTCCTGTTGCGGCTGGCTCGCTTTCGGTGTCGATCTCGAGGAGCTGGTCGAGTTCGCTACCTCTCAGCACGTGCGGCAGCCGAGCGTCGCCCCTCGGGGCCGAGAGGCGTTTCGACGGGTCGACCGCGATGGCGCCGGTGCGCCGTAACCATCCGAAGTAGCGGCGGAGGGCTGCGGCCTTGCGGGCAATCGTGCGCCGCGCCAGCCGCCGCGTGGACAGGTACGCGAGATAGCGCCGGAGGGTGATGCGTTGCACGTCGGCAGGGCCGCCGATGCCGGCGCGCTCGGCCCACGACAAGAACTCGCCGACATCGTGCCCGTAGGCCGTGACCGTGTGTGGCGAGGCCGACGACAACGAGCCGACAAAGGCACCCAGCTGCCAAGTCATGCCTCCAGGGTAGCGGCGGGTCTGGTTCTGGCGTGCCAGGCGGCCTCATGGCCGCGGCATTTTTCCGGTCGCCGCCAGTGACCGAGCAACCGCAGGCGAGAGTTGCTCCCACCACCCGGTTCTCCCGGCGACCCAGCCGTCGCGCTCCAGATGGTCGAGGGCGACGCTCGCCTGGGCGGGCGGGAGACCGGATCGCGCGACCACCTCCTCAAGAGTCGCCGGCTCCCACCCGATCGCCTCCAACACTGCTCTCCCCTTGGCATCGGGCTGCACGCGAGTGTCGCTCGGCCCGTTTCCCGACCCACACGACAGGCCCAATGCGACGAAAACATCGAGTGCGTCGCGCGCCGGCGCGCACCCGTCGGCCAGCAGCGAGTTCGTGAACGCGGAGGCGGAACTGCGCACATTTCCCGGGACGGCCATGATCGGGCGGCCACGGGCACCTGCGGCATCGACGGTGTGCAACGACCCGCCCTTCGAGTGCGACTCCACCACAACGACCACCTCGGCCAGGGCGGCGATCACCCGATTCCGTACGGGGAATCGCCACGACTCCGGCGCAGTTCCCAGCGGAGCTTCGCTGAGCAGAACGCCGACGGTGCCGACCTCCGACCACAGAGCCGCGTTCCGGCGCGGGTACACCACATCGAGACCGCTCCCGACGACTGCCGCTACGGTGCCGGGGCGGCCAGCACTGAGCGCTCCCGCATGCGCGGCGCCGTCGACGCCGAGGGCAAGACCGGACACCACTGTCACGCCGTTGGCGGCGAGGTCATGGCCAAGCTCAAAGGCGATGTCGCGCCCGTAGCGGGTGCACCGCCGAGTGCCGACTATCGCGACGCGCCGGCGCGACAACGCGCCTACGTCGCCCCTGGTGAAGAGCACCCCGGGGGGCTCGATGTCGCAGGCCAGGGCGGCCGGGTAGCTCGGGCCGCCGAGAACATGCACTCCGATGCCGGCATCGAGGTGGGCCTGCCACGAGCGGGTCACGTCGGCGCGCGCCGACGCCCGGCGCCACAGAGCACCGATGCCGGCCACATCGCGGCCAAGTACGGCTGCGATCTCGCCGTCGTGAACCGCGGACCCGGCGCGCACCCGCTCCCACGCCTCCGCCGCAGGCCACCTCCGCAAGAGGGCCAGGAGGCGCGCCGGCCCGATGCCGGGAAGCTTCGCCAACGCCACCCCGAACGCCTCTTCCGGGAGCTCGCCCAACGCGAGCTGACCGGGCATGCCGGTCATTCCCGTCATGCCGCCACCTCCGCCGAGACCACGTCGGCGCGCAAGCCGAGGGCCAGGCAGACGTGCTCCTCCCCAATGGAGCGGCCGCCACCCGCGAGGTCAGCCAGCGTGCGAGCTATTCGCCGCACCCGATGAAGACCCCGTGCGCTCAACCGGCCGGCGCGCAGCTTGTGCTCGAGCAACCTGGAAGCGGCCGGAGTCAGCGGCGCGAGCTCATCGAGCCTTTCCGGCGGCAACTCGGCGTTGGTCCGCACTCCACGGGCCCGCGCCATCGCCCGGACTTCGGTCACGCGCGCCCGAACCTCGGCCGAAGATTCTCCGGCCGGGCCACCCAGTAGTGCGCGGACGTCGGGGCGCGACACCATCACTCGCAGGTCGAACCGGTCGAGAAGCGGACCAGAAAGGCGTCGGTGGTACCGCAGGCGCGCCGCGTCACTACACCGGCACGAACCCGACGGCCCGCCCTCACCGCACGGACACGGGTTGGTCGCGCCGACCAGCAAGAAGCGCGCCGGGAAGGTGACGCTGGCCTTGGCGCGGGCGACGCGAACAACCGTTTCCTCCAACGGCTGGCGGAGAGCATCGAGGATGGTCGTGGGAAATTCGCCCATCTCGTCCAAAAACAACACTCCGCTGTGGGCCATCGACACTTCCCCCGGGCGCATCCACGAACTGCCGCCACCAATCAACGACACGAACGACGCGCCGTGGTGCGGAGCCCGGAACGGTGGCTCTCTCACCAGACCTCCCGCCGGCAGGCTCAGCCCGGCCGCGGAATGGATACGGGTCGCCATGAGCGCGTCTTCTCGTTCCAGAAGAGGGAGGAGCCCCGGCAGGCGCGCCGCCAGCATTGTCTTCCCCGATCCCGGTGGCCCCGACAGCAGAAGGTGGTGCCCACCCGCGGCGCACACCTCCAAGGCCGTGCGGCCGACTTGTTGGCCTCGCACGTCGGCAAGATCGAGATGGCGGCCAGGAGGCAGTGGGGGCTCGGGTTCAGGTGGGTCAGGCCAAGGCGTATCGCCCTTGAGGCAGCTGACAAGTTCCCGCAGCGTCGACGCCACCCGTACCTGGTGGCGGCCCACAACCGCCGCCTCCCGGGCACAACGGAAGGGCACGACGATGCCTGGTGTTTGCAGGGCCTCGACCATCGGAACCGTTCCTGTGGTTGGCCGCACAGAACCGTCGAGCCCGAGCTCGCCGATGAAGGACAGACCATCAACGGCAGCCGCCGGAAGCTCGTCAGCGGCGACCAGCAGCCCGATGGCGATCGGGAGGTCGAGGCCGGCGCCACCCTTCCTGATGCCGCCCGGCGCGAGGTTGACAGTGATGCGCTTCAGCGACCAGGGGAGCTCGCTCGAAAGGAGCGCGGCGCGGACCCGGTCGCGAGACTCGCGACACGGTGCATCGGGCAGCCCGACAATGTTGAAGGCGGGCAACCCCGACGAAACGTGTACTTCGACATCGACAGGGCGGCCATCGACACCGAAGACGGTTGCAGAAGGGATAGAAGCAAGCACGGCGGTTTCCTCGACTTTTGAGACTGTGCACAGAGGAGGAAGTAGTTGGAAGCCGATTCGCCGGCCGCTGGACCAGTGCGCGCAGACTAACGACCACCTATGACAAGAATGGACTGATGGGGTTCAACCCGTTCCGTCAACAGCGACGCCGTCCGTCCGATTACCTCATGGTCGTCGCTGCGTTCGTGATCGTCGTAGTTCTGCTGGCCTGGGCCCTCTTCGCCTAGAACGCGCCTTCGAGGACCTCGATCTGGTTATCCAGCACGCACGCCACGTCGAATCGCAGGTCGGCGGCGGACGACGGTGCGTCCGTGTGCAACCACTGGGCGGCCAACGAGCGCAACCGCAACTGCTTCTTGCGAGTCACGGCTTCCTGCGGCGCGCCGAACGCGGACGATGTACGCGTTTTCACTTCGCAAAAGACGTAGGTAGCGCCGAGACGAAGGATGAGGTCGAGCTCGCCGGTGCGGCAGCGCCAGTTACGGGCCACGACGTCATATCCCGCAGCCTCGTACCACGCCGCAACAGCATCCTCACCCCGCGCCCCCAGCTCGCGCCGGGCCTTGGTCACTGAACTACTCCTCGCTTCGCATCTCCTCGACGTTCACGTCTTTGAACGTGACCACGCGAACTGATTTCACGAAGCGCGCCGGACCGGGTCGAAAGATGTCCCAGACCCACGCGTCGTGCAGTTGCAACTCGAGGTAGTCGCGACCCTCGCTCTCCCGTAGATTCATCTCGACCCGATTGGCGAGGTAGAAGCGACGTTCAGTCTCCACGACGTGGGAGAACAGGGGCAAGACGTCGCGGTACTCCTGGTAGACCTGAAGCTCCGCCTCGGCTTCGTACCGCTCGATGTCCTCCTCGCCCATAACGCTTAGGTGCGCTTCTCCTTGATCTTGGCTGCCTTACCGATGCGGTCACGCAGGTAGTAGAGCTTGGCGCGCCGAACATCGCCCCGGGAAACGATCTCGATCTTGGCAATGACGGGCGAGTGAACCGGGAACGTGCGCTCGACACCGACGCCAAAGCTCACCTTCCGTACGGTGAAGGTTTCCCGGACACCGGAGCCTTGGCGCCGGATCACTGCGCCTTGAAAGATCTGCACGCGCTCGCGGCTCCCTTCCACCACTCGGACGTGGACCTTCAGGGTGTCGCCGGGGTCGAATGGCGGGACATCGTCTCGCAGGGAAGTGCGGTCGATGAGGTCAGTGGGATTCATGGCGCGCTTGACTCCTGCGTTGCGGGTCGCGGGGGGAGACCCAAGGATAGGTCACAGCGGGTCAGTGCGCATTCCGAGCTCCGCTGCGAGAAGCCTCCGCTCCTCGGCGCTGAGACCACCGCGCTCGGCGATGAGGTCGGGGCGACGGTCGAGAGTTCTCGCTAGTGCCTGGGCCTTTCGCCACCGAGCGATCCTGGCGTGGTCGCCCGACAGCAGCACGTCGGGCACTTCCCAGTCCCTGAATGCGGCAGGTCGCGTGTAGTGCGGATACTCGATCAGCCCGTCGACAAACGACTCGTCGACCGACGACTCCTCGTTGCCCATCACGCCGGGGACCAGCCGGGTCACAGCCTCCACGACGACGAACGCGGCTGCTTCTCCGCCGGCTAGGACGTAGTCGCCGATTGATAGTTCATCATCGACAAGGTGTTCGCGCACCCGCTCGTCGACTCCCTCATACCTGCCGCAGATGAGTGAGAACCCATCACCGCCACTCAGCTCGGACGCCACCGACTGGTCGAACCGTCGTCCGCCGGGCCCGAGCAAGAACAGGGGGCGGGGCGGCCGCGCCGCCTCCACGGCCGCGAAAATCGGCTCCGGCGAGAGCACCATGCCCGGTCCGCCGCCGAAGGGACTGTCGTCAACCGAACGGTGCTTGTCCGTGGCGTACTCTCGCAGGTCGTGGACCTGGACGTCGACGAGGTTCCGCTCGCGGGCCTTTCCTAGCAACGATCCGGTCAACGTAGGTTCGAGCACCTGCGGCAACGACGTGAAGATGTGGATTTTCATCCTCGGCGCGTCAAGGCCGCGTTTCACCGGCGGCGCGGAGGAGGACCTCATCGATGAACGCTGTCTTCGCGTTCGTGTAGGCCTCTCGTTTTTCCCGGAACTGACGGACGAGAACCGCCTTGAGATCGGCGTAGGCGGCGGCCGTCCCCGGGTCGGCGCGTAGGCGATCTCGGAAGCCGAGGGAGAGCCGCTCCTGCTCGCCGCCGGCTTCGACGACGTGCATGTTGAACGCTCGGGGTCGCTCGGCCGGCCAGCCGAAGAACGGCATGTCAACGTTCTCGGGATGCGGCACGTACTCGTAGCCGAGGGCTTCCAGCGGCTCTTTGTAGGGCGCCATCGGCTCGAGTGCCGCCACGGTGACGAGAATGTCGATGATGGGCTTCGCCGCGAGTCCCGGCACAGAGGTGGACCCATAGTGGTGAATGTCCACCGCCACCTCGCCCAGCGCTTCTCGGAGGCGCTCCGCCTCGGCCTCGAAATGCGCTGGCCACCCCGGGTCGGGAGGGACGAGAAAAACAATGTCCTCGTCGACAAGGCCTCGCGGTGGGTCGATGACGAGCACGCCGTCGGGACGGGTCTCGACAACGAAAGTGAGCGGTACAAGGCGGTCACCGTGCAGCACAAGGAGGTCGGACGCAGGATTGGCCTCGACCGCCACCACTGGTCCGAAACGGCGGCCGACGGCGTCAACGACTTGGGCACCGATCAGCTCGTGGATCCAGAGCGCGCCCTCCTCTTCGAGGGGCTCGGCCAAAAGGGTGGTGCCGTGCAGCGCTTCGGCCGCGCTGCGGTCGCTCACCCCTGCGAATTGCACGATCCAGCGGTGCTGATGTGGGGACGACCACACCACCTCAAGCTCGCCGGTCGCCGTCGACAATCGAGCGCCGGCCGCGAGGCGTTGCTCTGGCCGGTTGCTCGTCATCCTCACGATCACCTCACCCTTGAGTCCGTGGGCCTTGGCGATCGTGCCGACCTCAAGCAAGGTCAGTCGACAATGTCGACGTCAGCCTCCAGGCCTTCCTTGGCGCCGGCGGCGCGTACGACGGTGCGTATGGCCTGGGCCACCCGTCCGCGCCGTCCGATCACTCGGCCCATGTCGTCGGGAGCCACGTGGAGCCGCAAGCTCAACGAACCGGGAGCCTCCTCAGCTTCGACGACGACCGCGTCGGGATCGTCGACGATCGAGCGGGCCAGGTACTCGAGCACGGCACGAGGGATAGCACTCGAAGCGCGGTTGCCGTCGACTTCGTCAGCATCGTCGACGTCATCGAGTTCGTCGTCAGCCAGCTCGGCCTCTGACGTCGTGTCGCTCACGTCGCGCTCTCGGCTGCTTCAGCCGGCTTCGCATTCTCGGACGCCGGCGGTGCGCCGGTGCCCTTGAACTGGTCCCACGCGCCGGAGATCTTCAGCAGCTTGGCGACTGGCTCCGATGGCTGGGCGCCTTTGCGCAACCAGGCGACGGCCTTGTCGTTGTCGACATTGATCCGAGATGGCTCGGCGCGCGGCTCGTAGGTGCCGATCATCTCGATGAAGCGACCGTCGCGGGGTGACCGCTCGTCGGCGACCACCACCCGATAGGTGGGCTGCTTCTTCTTACCCATGCGCATGAGGCGAAGCTTGACTGACATTCTGAATCCTCTCGATTCCTGCTCTAGTTCCCGGCCTGCATCATTGCGGCTAAGTCGGCGGGGCCTCCGCCACGCTTGCCCTTGCCCCGCCCCAACATCCTCATCATCTTCTGCATCTCTTTGAACTGCTTGAGGAGCTGATTCACATCGCTTGTCGTGGTTCCACTTCCATTGGCCACCCGCAACCGCCGCGAACCGTTCAGGAGCTGGGGCTCCCGGCGTTCCTCCGGAGTCATGGAACGGATGATGGCCTCAACTCGGGCCAGCTCCCGCTCGTCGATCTCGGCCTTCTTCAACTCCTTCGGTATCCCCGGCAGCATACCGACGATGTTCTGCAGGGGCCCCATCTTCTTGATCTGCTGCATCTGGTCGAGAAAATCCTCGAGCGTGAAGCGCCCTGACTGCAGCTTCGCCGCAGCCTCGATCGCCTCGTCCTTGTCATAGGCCTGCTCGGCTTTCTCGATGACAGTGAGGACGTCGCCCATGCCAAGGATTCGCGACGCCATGCGGTCAGGGTGGAAGACCTCGAAGTCGGCCAGCCGCTCCCCCACTGAGGCGAAAGCGATGGGCTTACCGATCACCTCCTTCACCGAGAGGGCGGCACCACCCCGGGCATCCCCGTCGAGCTTGGAGAGGATCACTCCGTCGATGGCGAGAGCCGCGTTGAACGATTCTGCGACCCCGACGGCGTCCTGGCCGGTCATGGCATCGACGACGAGAAACGTGTAGTTCGGCTGGACGGCGTCGGAAATCCGGCTGGCCTCGTCCATCAGCTCTTCGTCGACGTGCAGGCGTCCGGCCGTGTCGACGATGAGCACATCGCGGCCCGTGCGCTGGGCCTCGGCCAGGCCGGCGGTCGCGACCGCGACCGGATCGGTCGGCTCGCTGAATACCGGGACACCGGCCTGTCCGCCGAGAACTCGGAGCTGCTCGACGGCTGCGGGACGCTGAAGGTCGGCCCCCACGAGCAGCGGGTGGCGGCCCTGCTGCTTGAACCAGCGGGCCAGCTTGCCGGTCGCGGTGGTCTTACCGGAGCCTTGAAGGCCGGCGAGCATCACGACGGTCGGGGGTCGCGAGGCATAGGTGATTTTCAGACCCTCGCCCCCGAGGCTCGTCGTGAGCTCTCCACCGACGATCTTGATGACCTGCTGAGCAGGCGAAAGGCTGGAGGACAGGTCCGCCCCTACGCAGCGCTCCCGTATCCGGCCGACGAGATCTTTGACCACCTTGAGGTTGACGTCGGCCTCGAGCAGGGCGACCCGAATCTCCCGCAGAACCTCGTCGACCTCGGCATCCCCAAGCCGCCCCCGCCCCCGAAGCTTCGTGAAGATCCCCTCAAAACGATCAGAAAGGTTGTCGAACACAGGGGCAAGAGTAGCGGCCGGCGCAAAAGCGCCGGCCTCCGCCAAGAGTGTGGAACAAGGGTCCGGCCGAGGGGTAGGGGAAGGCGGACGGGTGGCGCAGGGCGGCGAGGGGCCCCAACCCGGAGCGGAGCGGAGGGGAAGGGGAGGGACCCGTCCAGCGACAGGACCCGGCCGCCGGGGGAAGCGGGCCCGCTAGGCGAAGAGGGCGTCGACGAATTCCTCTGGGTCGAACTCGACCAAATCGTCAGCCGTTTCTCCAAGCCCAACCAATTTGATGGGGATACCGAGGTCGGACTGGATGGCGAGGGCGATCCCGCCTTTGGCGGTGCCGTCGAGCTTTGTGAGCACGACGCCCGTGACGTCGACCGCGTCGGTGAACTGGCGCGCCTGGGTGAGCCCGTTCTGCCCCGTTGTGGCATCGATCACGAGGAGCACCTCCGTGACCTTGCCCGGAGGCCGGTCGGCCACGCGCCGCACCTTCTTTAGCTCCTCCATGAGGTTGACCTTGGTGTGGAGGCGCCCGGCGGTATCGGCGAGGACCAGCTCGCCCCCGCGCGCCGCTGCCCGTTCGACAGCGTCGAAAACGACGGCGCCCGGGTCTCCTCCCTCGGCGCCCCGCACCAACTGGGCTCCGACTCGCTTCGACCACAGTTCGAGCTGTTCGGCTGCGGCAGCACGAAACGTGTCTCCGGCAGCCATGACGACTGACCGACCCTGTGCGATCTGCTGGAGGCCAACCTTACCGATCGTCGTGGTCTTGCCCACCCCGTTCACACCGACGAATAGCCACACATTGGGCGCGCCGGGCTCGTAGTGCAGAGTGCGGTCGGCGACGATGAGGTTCTTCTTCAAGTCGACCTTCAGTGCATCGACAAGCGCGTCGGGGGTGGAAATCCCCTCAGCCTTGACCCTGGAGCGGAGGTCGTCGAGCAACGCCGTCGTCGTGGCCACCCCGACATCGGCGCGCAGAAGGGCTTCCTCCAACTCTTCCCAGGTCTCTTCGTCGATCGCAGATCGCGATCGCACCGACGAGACGTAGCCCCCGAGAAGGTCACGAGCCTTGCCCAACCGGTCCCGGAATCGCGGCCGGACCGGCGCGACCGGCTCGGGTTCGAGCTCGGGCTCGGCGACGGCAGGAACCGACTCTGCCAGGAGGGCCTCGGCCTCGGCGACGAGCTCCTGGGCACGCCGATCGACCTCCTCAGGCGGCGGCGCGGTTGTGCGACGTCTGGGCGGTGCCGCCGGAGGTGGCTCGAGGTCAGCATCGCGGCCACGGGAGCGGAGCCGCTTCAGCGGCTGGGCCGCTATCGCTGCGGCCAGGAGTCCCGTGACGATGATGACGGCGAGCGCGCCGAGCAGAACTTCCACCATTAGCCGCTCACGATACCTGGCCGGGTTCTAGGTGTTGGCCGACACCCGCTGAGAGATCACTCTCGACGAGCCTCCGGGCTGCATGGTCACACCATAGAGACACTCCGCTGCCTCCATCGTGCGCTTCTGGTGGGTCACGACGAGCAGCTGAGCTTCCTCCCGGAACTCCTTGAGGAGGTCGAGAAAGCGGTGGAGGTTGACATCGTCGAGCGCGGCCTCGACCTCGTCGAGCAGGTAGAAGGGTGACGGCCGGCTCCGGAACACGGCGAAGAGGAAGGCCAGTGCGCACATCGAGCGCTCACCGCCCGATAGCAACGACAACCGACGAACGGTCTTGCCAGCAGGACGGGCCTCGATCTCGACACCGGTCTCCAGCACGTTGTCGGGGTCGGTGAGGCGCAGGCGACCCTGCCCGCCGGGAAAGAGCGTTTCGAAGAGGCGGGTGAAGTTGTCGGCGACATCGGCGTAGGCCGCGGCGAGTAGTTGGACAATCTCACAGTCGACGGCCTTTATCACCCGGCTCAGCTCGCGCCGGCTGGAGCGTACGTCGTCGAGCTGCGCCTGGAGGAACTCGTCGCGTTCCTGCAGTGCCGCCAACTCTTCCAAGGCCAGAGGATTGATGGGACCCATCAGGCGCAGCTCACGGTCAAGCTCCCGGGCTCGGGTTTCTGCTCTCGTGCCGTCGGGCAGCGGTGGACATTCGCTCGCCACGGCCACGTCGGGTTCGCAGTCGAGGTCGCGTCGAACCCCTTCGGTGGCCGCCTCGAGGCGCATCTTTCCCTCGGCCTGGTCGAGCTCGGCGCGCCGGAATCGCTCCCGCAACTCTTCCAGATGCCGTTCGTCGACCGCTCGCTGGCGCCGGAGGGTTTCAAGCCGGCTGGATCCGGCTCGCATGACCTCAGCGTGTCGCTGACGTCGCACCCGGGCCTCAGTCACTCGGACCTCGATGTCGTTGCAACGGCCGTCGACAACGCCGGCCAATCGCGCGGTGACGGCTTTGATGTCGTCGAGCTTGCGCCGCCGCGACTCCGCATCCGCGCGCTCCGAGCCGGACCTCGCCAGTCTCTCCTCGACGTCGAGGAGCTGGCGGGACAGGACCCGGCGCCGTTCGTCGAGACCGGCGGCTCTCACCTCTAGCTGGGTGCGGAGACCGGCCAGGCTTTCGGCCCGCTCCAGGACGCGCCGGCGCTGGTCGGCCGCCGCTGCCGCCGCTTGGGCGCCGATGGCCTCGTCGGCCTCCAGATCGGGCAAGATTGCCTCTAGCTCGGCCAAGCGCGCGTCGTCGTGCTCGAGCCGCTCGACAAGCTCCCCCGACCGGGCGCGCATGGATTCGACCGTGGCGCGCAGGTCTGTGCCCTCGGCCTCTTGGCTCGCCAGTGTCGCGGCGGCCACGGCCATCCGGCGCTCAGACTCAGCAAGGGCACGAGCGTGCTCGTCCTGTTGCCGGGTGGCCTCGGCCAGAGCAGCCTCTGCGGCGCCGAGTGCGGACTCCGCTGCCGCGGTCACCGTCGCCGCCTCGTCGGACCGACGCTGCGCCTCCGACCATGCTGCCCGCGTATCGATGACGCGCGAGCTCCCGACCCGCCATATGCCGGCCGAGAACCGATCACCGTCGACGGTTACAACGACCGCCCGGGGGAAAGCCAGCGACGCGTCGAGCGCTTTGGACCAGCCTCCGTCCACGACGATTGCATTCCCGAGCAGCCCGTCGAGCGCCGAGTTCATGCCGGCAACCTTGGCGCGAACGTGGGCGCGCACTGGCTGGCCCGGCATTCCTGAGGCCGGCGCGGCAAAGCCCGCCTCGATCGGCGCCGGTTCGCCGAGTGCCAGGAGCGTCGCGGACTCCCGCTCCCCGGCGAGTGCAGCCAGGGCGTGGCGCGCCGCATCGACACCATCAACGACGACGGCGCGTACAGCCTCGGAGAGGGCGGCCTCGACTGCGCCTTCCCATCCTCGTTCGGCTTCCACGAGGTCGAGCAGGGTACCGACCACGCCGGGAACGTCGGCGAGAAGCTGCGCGGTTTGATTGCCGTCAGGATCGGCGGCCTGGGCCAAGCCCTCGGCGCGCGCCGCCCACTCACGTTGTTCGGCAATGGCATCGCGCGCCACCGCCGCGGCCGCGACAAACTCGGCCTCTGCCGCAGCCCGCTCGCCGTCGCCTTCCTGCGCGGCGACTCGGAGGCCGGCGACCGCCACCGATCCGCTCTCGAGAGTCGCTCGCGCCGCCTCGATCTCGGTCTCCACGGCGTCGAGCCGGGCGGCCAGCGCGACCAGCTCGTTGCTCACGCGCGCCTTGTCGACCCGTGCCCTATCAGTTACGGAGCGAAGGGCGTTGATCTCACCTCGCACCTCGGCGGCACGCCCTCCGAAGAGCGTCGCCTGCCCCTTGTCGTCATCCACGGCCGAACTCTCGATCGCGGCTTGGGCTTGGGCCAGTTCACGTTGGCCCTCAGCCAGGCGAGCGAGCTCCGGCGCGAGCTGCCCGGCCTCAGCGTCGACCTCGGCCAGTTCGCCGGACAAGCGGGCTCCGTCGGACTCCAACGATGCGACAACGCTTTCGTCCACGAGGGCCGCCCGCTCCCGGTCAAGCGATCGCCGGCGTTCGACGAGGACCGCTGCGAGCCCACGGGCCCGTTCGCGAAGGGCCTCGAGGCGGCTGACGGCGTCATCGAGCCCAGAGTCGCTGACCTTGCTCAGCCACGACTCGGCCGACGAAATCGAGTTGTCGAGACGTCCGAGCGATGCCCGAGCACCAGCCTCCTCCGTCTCCAACGACGCCCGCGCCTTGACCGCCGCCTCGTGGCGAGCGGAGAGAGAGGCGAACTCGCGGCCAGAGAGGAAGAGGCGAACGGCTCGCAGTTCGGCGGCAACCCTGTCGTGTGATCGCGCCGCCTCGGCTTGCCGTTCAAGGGGCCGGAGCTGCCGCCGCACCTCGCGGTGAAGGTCGGCCAGCCGCTGCATGTTCGCCTCGGTGGACTCCAGCCGGCGCTGCGCCTTCTCCTTGCGGCGCCGGAACTTCAAGATCCCGGCCGCCTCCTCGATGATCAGGCGGCGGTCCTCGGGGCGGGACTCGAGCACCGCGTCGATTTGGCCCTGCGACACGATCACGTGTTGCTGGCGGCCCACTCCGGTATCGGAGAGCAACTCCTGCACATCGAGCAGCCGGCAGGGGACGCCGTTCAGGGCGTACTCACCCTCACCGGAGGATCGGAACAGCGTGCGGGTGACCGTCACCTCGCTCAGATCGATTGGCAGGAGGCCGGCCGAGTTGTCGATGGTCAGCGTCACCTCGGCCCGACCCAGCGCCGGGCGCTGGCCGGAACCCGAGAAGATGACGTCTTCCATGCGCGCCGAGCGCACTGTCCGAGGCCCTTGGGCGCCGAGCACCCATGCCACCGCGTCGACAACGTTCGACTTCCCGCTGCCGTTGGGGCCTACGACGACAGTCAGCCCGGGTTCGAATTCGAGAGTGGTGGCCTCAGCGAAGGACTTGAAGCCCTTCAACGTGAGGGAGCGCAGGAACATGTGCTCCCGAGGCTACCTAGGGCGTAACGGTGCGGCGCGGACCCCTCAGACCTGACATTGCGGACACAGGAACGACGAACGGCCGTTGACCTTCACCCGCACGACGTTGCTCCGGCAACGCCGGCACGCCTGGCCCTCGCGGTCGTAGACCTTGTGCATCGTCTGGAACTCACCCATCTTGCCGAACAAATCGAGATACTGCTCGTCGGACAGCGATGACCCTCGGTGTTTGATGGCGTCTTGGAGCGTCTCGACCATCGCCCGATAGAGACGACGGACCTCCTGGGACGAAAGGCTGTCGGACGACCTGTCGTAGCGCAGGCCGGCCGCGAACAGGATCTCGTCGCTGTAGATGTTGCCGATGCCGGCAGCGAACTTCTGGTCCATCAGCAACGTCTTGAGCTTCACGTTGCGGGCTGCCAGCAAGTCGCCGAACTTGGTCCACGACATCATGTCGTCGACGGGATCAAACCCGAGGTGGGCGAGTTCGGGCACCTGCTGTTCGAGCTCGTCGGGCGTGGTGACGAACATCTCCCCGAACGTACGGGGATCGAGGAATCGGAGTTGTCCGCCCTGGGTGAAGATCATCACCACGTGGGTGTGCTTCGTAACCGGCTCCTTGGTGCCCTTCGAGCGCAGGAGCTGGCCGCTCATCCCCAAGTGAATGACGAGCACGTCGCCGCTCTCCAGGTTTATGAGCAGGTACTTCCCCCGGCGCGTCAGCCCGGTGAACTTCTGGCCTTCGAGCTTGGCCATGAAGTGCTTCTTGTTCGGATGGCGGCGGATCGAGCGCATCCCGGTGACTTGCACCTCACGCACCCGCTTGCCCATCACCTCCTTTTCGAGGTCGCGCCGGAGCGTCTCGACTTCCGGTAGCTCAGGCATCAGCGCTCCGAAGAGCTAGTGCTTGCCATGCATCCTTGGCCGCGGCCTGCTCCGCCTGCTTCTTCGAGCGACCCCCGCCGGTGCCGCGAACCTCACCGTCGACGTACAAATTCGCCGAGAAGACCTTGGCGTGATCAGGACCAGTGCTGGTGACGACATAGCGAGGCAACTGGTCGAAGTGGCCGGCAACGAACTCCTGCAAACGGGTCTTGTAGTCGTCGCCGCCCGGCCCGGCGGCAGCTTCTTTGATGCGCTCCCCGAAGAGCCGCATCACCAGTGCCTGGGCCGCCTCCCACCCTCCGTCGAGGTAGACCGCGCCGATGACGGCCTCCATCGCGTCAGCCAGAATCGACAGCTTCTCCCGGCCGCCAGACGCGTCCTCACCCTTTCCGAGGAGCATTGCGTCACCAAGGGCGAGGTGCTCGGCCGCTTGGGCCAGCGCCCCGGCGTTGACGACACCCGCACGTAGCTGAGCCAGCTGACCCTCGGCGAGGTCGGGGTAGGTGCGGTAGATGTGGTCGGTGACGACGAGACCGAGCACGGCATCGCCGAGGAACTCGAGCCGTTCGTTGGAGTGGCTCCCCGGCGTTTCGGAACTCCACGAGCGATGGGCGACGGCCAGCGCGAGCAGCGCGATGTCGTCAAACTCCCGACCCAGCCGCTCGCGCAGCGCCTCCGGCGGAGAAGGCCTGGTCAGGACGAGGATGGCGCGTTGATGCGGAGGAGTACGTAGTCGACTGCGTCGCGGACGGTCTTGAGGTCTTCGAGGTCTTCGTCGTCAATGCGGAAGCCGGCCGAGCGGGTGCCCAACTCCTCTTCCAATGCCTCGACGAGTTCGATCAGCGCCAGCGAGTCGGCATCGAGGTCGTCGCTGAACGACGCGCCTTCGGCGATTGTGGCGGGCTCGACCTCGAGAATGTCGGCCAGCCGATCGCGGATCAGGTCGATCACTTCCTGGCGGGTCATGAGGGCGCCCTCGCCACTCACCGCGCCGTCCTCAAGTCTGGTCTCCGTGTCCAAATGGACCTGCTCCTAGCAAAAAAGGGTCATTGACGGGGGGCAGTGTAGTGAACTTGGACATTGTGCGCTTGTGAACGGGCGCTAGCTGCGCACGGCTTTGCCTATCCGGCCCACGAGATCCGCTTCGACCATCTCCCCAGCGACACGAACCGCGTTGAAGATTGCCTTTGTCGACGACGATCCGTGGCTGATGATGCAGACCCCGTCGACTCCGAGGAGCATGGCGCCGCCATAGCTCGCGGGATCGAGCTGCTCGCGCAGGGGGGCGAGTACCGGCAACAGCCCTTGTAGTGACGCCGCCGCATCCGCGCTCGAGGCCATTGCTCCGAAGAACTTCTCCACGACAAAGCGCACCGAGCCCTCGAGGGTCTTCAGCACGACGTTGCCGGTGAACCCGTCGGTGACCAAGACATCCAGTGCATCGGTGAGAACGTCGTGGCCCTCAACGTTGCCAATGAACCGGGCCGGATTCCCATCGTGGCCGGCGGCGGCGAGGCACGCAGGGTCTGCGAGCAGCGCGTGCGCCTCTTTGACCAGCGGGTTGCCCTTTGTGGCCTCCTCACCGATGGAGAGCAGGGCGACACGCGGCTCAGCAATGGAGAATCGCTCGGCCGCAAAGACCGCGCCCATCTGCGCGAACTGTGCCAGCCACGCCGCGGTGCACTCGGCATTGGCGCCACAGTCGAGCAGAAGGGTGGGCGTCGAGCCGGGAACCGGAATCGGGGTGGCGATCGCCGGCCGCTGGACACCGGAGATGCGACCCATCCTGAGAAGGGCACTGGCCATCGTTGCCCCGGTATTGCCGGCGCTCACCATGGCCCCGGCGTCGCCGGCGCGCACAGCTTCGGCGGCCCGCACCATCGACGCGTCCTTCTTTCGCCGTACTGCCTGAGCGGGGTCCTCCCCCATTCCGATGACCTCGCTTGCGGCCAACACGGGGAGTCCGCCGGTATCGCCAATCGCCGCCGGATCGCCGACAATCGTGACGTGCAGCCCAAGCTCTTCAGCCGCCCGGCGCGCGCCGGCAACTATGGCGTCGGGCGGCGTATCAGCCCCCATGACGTCAACCATGATGTTGCTGCTGGCCACGTCGGCGGCTACTCGACCTCTATGGCTTGGCGACCGCCGTACCAGCCGCAGTTGGGGCAGACGACGTGAGGAAGCTTCGCCCGGTGGCACTGCGGGCAATCACTACGCGGCGGCGTGCGCAGGACCCAAGCGGATGCTCGACGGCTCCGGCTCCTGGACTTCGAGGTCTTCTTCTTCGGGACAGCCATGGTGGTGGAAGGTTAGTCGCCGCCGCCTGGGCCCTTGTCGAGTGCGCCTTTCAGGACATCTAGCGCCTGCCAGCGAGGGTCGCCCTGGGGTTCGGGACAGTCACACGCGCCGGTGTTGAGGTCGGCACCGCAGGTTGGGCACAACCCTCGACAGTCGAGCGAGCACAGCGGCGCGAGGGGAAGCTCGATGAGCAACGCCTCGCGGGCCAGGGGCTCCAAGTCGATGTGTTCATTCCGCAGCGGATAGGTCTCGCCTTCGCGAGCGCGCCGCTCGAACAGCTCCCGGAACTCGGCCCTCGCCTCCCCCCGCACGGGCCCGAGACAGCGCCTGCACTCGCCTTCCCACGGAGCGATGGCTTCGCCGCTGGCCAGGACCCCGTCCGATACCCATTCCAAGACTGCATCGACGACGACTTCAGTGCCGGCCGGAACGGACGTACCCACGACTTTCATGGCACCAAACCGTCCGGAGACCCGCTCGTGACGCCGGGCACCGGGCTTGCGGGTCAGGTCGGCGACGTTCACCCGCAAGCCCCCACTGGCGGCCGCTTTCGCCGGGGCCACCGTCAGCCGTCGTCCTGGTCGAAGAAGACCTCCCCGCTCTCCAGGTCGGCGTCGCCAAGGTCAGCAGCCGCCGGAGCGGTGGGGTGCGGCGTGACCTGCAGCTTGGCGCGTCCCGCCTGAACCGTCTTCATCGTCCGCTCCAGGACGATCTCGAACGTCGCCAGGCGCTGGTCGCAATAGTCCTCGGCCTCGTGGCGCAGGCGCCGAGCTTCCTCGTTCGCCTCTTCCATGATCCGGCGCGAGATCCGTTGCGCCTCTCGGACGAGCTCGGTGCGCTGCACGATGCGCTCGGCCCGTTCCCGGGCCGCGGCCAGGATGTCGTCGGCCTCACGTTGGACCTTGATCAGATACTCCTCGCGCTCCTTCAGAAGCCAGCGGGCCTGACGCAGCTCGTCGGGCAGGCGGCTGACGGCCTCTTCCAGAAGCTCAACCACCTCGTCCTTCTCCAGGCGCACGGTGGAGGACAGCGGCATCTTGGGCGCAGCGTTCACAAGGTCGAGGACTCGACGAAGGAGGACCTCGGCATCGTTCTGTTCGCCCTGTCGCTCTGTGATCGTCATACCGAAAACCGCTCTTTCAATAGAGCCGCAACCTCGGGCGGCACCATCGACGACACGTCGCCTCCGAACCGGGCCACTTCCCGGACAAGGCTCGACGAGAGAAACGAGTGCTCCGGCGCGGTTGGCATGAACAGGGTTTCGACGCCGGAGAGTCGGTAGTTCATCTGGGCCATCTGCAGCTCATAGTCGAAGTCGGACACAGCGCGAAGGCCCTTCACGATGGCACGCGCGCCGTTGCGGGTCGCGTAGTCGACGAGCAAACCGTCGAAGGAATCAACCCGCACTGCGGGCAGATGCGACGTCACCTGATTCAGCATCTCGACCCGCTCGTCAACGTCGAACAGGGCCTGGCCCTTTAGCGGCCGCCGCACGACGGCCACGAGCACGTCGTCAAACTGTCGAGCCGTCCGCTCGACGATTCCGATATGCCCATAGGTCACCGGATCAAACGAGCCCGGGATCAATGCAACAGCCACTGTTCGCCTCTCAATCTGCGCTGCTCGGTTCCTGGCTGGCGTGGCGAAGGAATGTCACCACGCTACCGCCGTAGCGACGGCTCGCGGTGAGCACCCAGTCCCCCTCAGGCTCGATGACGGCCGTCGACTCGAGCACGGCCACCTCTGCAGGCAGTACTGCGAGAAGCTTCTGCCAATCGTCGAACCGGTACGGCGGGTCGGCGAAAGCGAGGTCAAAGCGCTCAACGGTTCGCACGAGGTAGCGGAGTACGTCATCTCTGACGACCGAGCCGCCAGGAAGGCCGGTGAGGGTCAGGTTCGCCGTAACTGTTGCCGCCGCAGCATGGTCGGCTTCGACGAAGACCGCCTCGCTCGCCCCTCGTGACAACGCTTCGATGCCGATCGCTCCCGTGCCGGCGAACAGATCGAGCACGCGGGCTCCGTCGATAACGCCTTGACTCCCGAGCGACGCGAAGACCGCCTCGCGGACCCGTTCGGTCATGGGCCGAACACTTCGGCCCGATGGCGACTTGAGACGGCGACCGCCGGCAGTACCTGCGACCACTCTCACGGCTGAACCCTAATAGTCAGCTCTTGAACAGAAAGTCGGCCTCCTCGTCGTCGACCAGGAGACGGACCTCCTCTCGCAGGTCGACATGGCCCGTCAGGCCGGGGTCGGAGTCAACGATCGAGAAGGCGACGTCGCGCGCAGTCGCGACCCAGTCGCGGTCGCGCCGCAGCGAGGCCAGCTTTAGATCGCTACGACCCTTCTGCCGGGTGCCGAGGACGGTGCCCTCGCCGCGGATGTCGAGGTCGACCTCGGCCAGTTCGAACCCGTCCGTCGATCGTTCAAGGGCGGCCAGCCGCTCCTCGGAGTCAGGGGTCGACGGCTCCCCCAACAGGAAGCACCACGACTGGTCGGCGCCCCTTCCGACGCGTCCCCGAAGCTGGTGCAGCTGGGCCATCCCGAAGCGGTCGGCATCCTCGATCAACATGACGGTCGCGTTGGGCACGTCGACGCCGACCTCGATGACCGTTGTGGCCACGAGCACATCGATGTCGCCGGCCCGGAACGCGGTCATGACCGCCTCCTTGTCCCGTGAAGGCATCTGGCCGTGGAGTAGCCCGACCCGCAGTTCCGGCCAGACTTCCGTCGCCAAGCGCCCGTATTCCTCGGTCGCGGACTTGGCCTGGATCTTTTCGGACTCATCGACGAGGGGGCAGACCACATAGGCCTGGCGCCCGGCCGCAACCTCAGCGGCGACCTGGGCGTACGCCGCCTGTTCGTCGAGTGGCCCCTTGGCCCAGAGTGTCTTCACGGGTGACCGGCCAGGCGGCATCTCGCCAAGCACAGTGACGTCGAGGTCGCCGTACACGGTCATGGCCGCAGTGCGAGGAATCGGTGTCGCCGTCATAACGAGCACGTCAGGGTCGTCACCCTTCCCCTTGAGGGCGGCGCGCTGTTCGACCCCGAACCGGTGCTGCTCGTCGATGACGACCACACCGAGGTTGGCGAACGCGACGTTCTCCTCCAGGAGGGCGTGGGTGCCGATGAGCAGGTCGACCGTGCCCGCGGCGAGTCCAGCCTGGATCTTGGTGCGCTCCCCGGCCGACGTGCGGTTGGTCAGAAGCGCAACCTCGAGCGGTCGGGTGCCGGTGAGTGTCGCCGGGTCGGGAACCTCGAGCGCCCGGAGCAGGTGGCGCACGCTCAGGTCGTGCTGTTCGGCCAGCACCTCTGTCGGCGCCATGAACGCGCCCTGGTACCCGCCCTGCACTCCGACGAGAAGGGCGGAGACGGCCACGAGTGTCTTGCCTGATCCGACGTCGCCCTGGAGTAACCGGTGCATCGGGTGCGGCCCGGCCAGATCCTTGGAGATTTCCTCGACCGCTTTGGTTTGGGCGGCCGTGAGTTCGAACGGAAGTGCACCGTGGAACGCGGCGACGAGGCCGCCGGAGATGTCATGGCGGATGCCCTTGGCATCGCGTTCGAAAGCACGCTTTCGCATGACCAGAGCCACCTGGAGCCGGAGCAGTTCATCGAGCACGAGCCGCTTGCGCGCCGCCTGCGACGCCTCCATCGACTCCGGCGCGTGGATGTTGTGCATGGCCCAGGTTCGATCGACCAGGTCGAGGCGGTAGCGCCATTCCTCGGGTAATGGATCAGCGAACTCCCCGGCGCGCTGGAGCGCCTCCTCGATCCAGGTAGCCAGATCCCACGTCGTCAGGCCCGCCTTCTCCGATTGGGGGTAGATCGGAACGATCTTCCCTGTCTTGTCGCCCACCAGGTCGACGATGGGGTTCGTCATCCGCCGGCTACCCCGGAACATCTCGAGGGTGCCGAAGAAAACGGCTTGGGTGCCCGGCGCGAGTTGCTTGGCGCGCCATGGCTGGTTGAAGAACACGCAGTGGAGGTAACTCGCGCCGTCGGAAACGTCGACTTCGACAAGTGAGCGACGCTGGCGGGTGCGGCGCGACTGGACCTTCTTGACCGTGGCCAGCACCAGCGCCTCCTCCCCCACCTTCAACTCCCGGATGGTGGCCTCACGGGTGCGGTCAAGGTAGCGGCGCGGGTAATGGGTGAGGAGGTCGAGCACCGTGGTGATACCCACCTTTTCGAGGCCTTCAGCCTTCCGGGGACCGACACCCTCCAGCTGTGTCACCGGGAGGCCAGCGAGCTGCGACAGCTTTCGTGTCACTCGATACTGAACAAGTACGCCGAGAGCGGATGGCCCCAGTCGTGCACCTCGACAGTCACGGCTGGGCGATTCTCGGCCAGCCATCGCTGAACCTGCTCCGTGTCGTCGCTCGTCGCCCCTCGACCCTCGACAACAGTCACGAGTTCGTGCTCGTCGCCCACCAATCGATCAAGCAGATTGCAAGCGGCGCCGGCGAGGTCGGCACCGACCACGACAAGGTCGTCGGCGCGCAAACCCAACCAGTCGCCCTCGGCAACCGGCCCGGCTGAAGTCGATGCGTCGCGGACCGCCCGGGTCACCTCTCCGGAAACCACGTCGCTCGCGCCGGCCGTCATCGATCGGACGTTCGCGTCGAGGTCGGCCTTTGCGTCGTAGTGCAGCATCGCCGCGACCCCCTCGATGATGCCCTTGGCCGGAACGACGGCAACGGCAACGGCCGCCAACGGCGGGACCTGTTCCGCGACGGCGACAATGTTGGAGTTGTTGGGCAGAACGATGACACCGTCGGCGTCGCACGCCTCGACGGCGCGCAAGATCTCGGCCGTGGAGGGGTTCATCGTCTGGCCACCAAACACGACCTGCTGCGCGCCCAGCTCGCGGAACACCTTGTCGATGCCCGGGCCGAGCCCGACAGCGACAACGGCGGTGACCGCGTGCTCGGCTGGCCCGCAGCGATGCGCCTCGAGCTCGGCAACCTGGTCGGTGAGATCAGTCACCCGGATCTGGCGCGGACGGCCCACCTCGATCCCGGCCTCGATTGAACCGCCGATATTGCCGGTATGGATGTGGCAGTTCCAGATGCCGTCACCCCCGACCACCACGATGGAGTCCCCGAGTTCCGACCACCTCTGCTTGAACCCCGGCACGGTGTCGTCGGGCGCCTCCAAGAAGTACATGACCTCGTAACGCGGGTCGTCGGCGGCCGCTCCCGACTGAATATCGGGGGTCACCGGGGCGGCCACAGCGATGGGTTCGGGGACGGGGCGCCCGTCAGCAACATGGAGCAGGACGTCGAGCAAGAGCACGAAGCCCGCACCGCCCGCATCGACGACACCCGCCTCCGCCAGCACGGGGAGCAACTCCGGCGTGCGAGCGAGGCTTGTCTGCGCCGCGCCAGAGGCGGCCGCCAGCATGTCGACAAGGGACCCCGCTGAGGCGGCGCGAGCAGCGTCGGCGGTCTCGCGAACGACGGTGAGGATGGTGCCCTCAACCGGTTTCATCACCGCCTCGTAGGCGGCGGCACTAGCCACTGTGAGTGCCTCGGCGAGAGCCGGCGCATCCACCTCGTCGCGCTCGGCGAACGCGCCGGAGAGCCCCCGCAGGATCTGCGACAGAATGACCCCCGAGTTACCTCTGGCACCCATCAACGAGCCGTGGGCGACCGCCATGCACAAAGCCTGCATCCCAGTCGCGCCGTCGATCTCGGCAACGACCGACTCCAGCGTGAGCGCCATGTTGGTGCCCGTGTCTCCGTCGGGCACCGGGTACACGTTGAGCCCGTTCAGTACTTGCTGGTGGGCGCGGAGGGCATCGCGGTACCCGACGATCACCGACCTCAGGGCATCTTCGTCCAAGCGTTCGAGCACGGGCACCGCCCAAATCCTACGGTGTCCAAGGCCGTGCGGCCGAGAGCGGATGAACCGGGCTGCTAGCGTTGAAACCCTTATGGCATCGGTTTGTGAGGTCTGCGGGAAGCATCCATCGTTCGGCATGCGGGTGAGCCACTCGCATCGGCGCACGCGCCGGCGCTGGAACCCCAACATCCAGCGGGTTCGCGCCATCGTCGGAGGCACTCCCAAGCGACTCTCCGTCTGTACCTCCTGCATCAAGGCCGGCAAGGTCCAGAAGCCCCAGAAGTCGGCGCGCTGACCGTTCTGTGTGCGCTGAACTACCGCTGAGGTAGCTGGCTGCACACAAAAGCCTTGGCCGCGGTGCAGGCGGCAACAAGGTCCTCGCCGATCGCCAGGTGGGCGCAGATGGCGGCGGAGAGCATGCAGCCGGTGCCACGCACTGCGTGCCCGCCGGGAACACGCGGCGCGTCGAGCCATTGTGGAGACTCCCCAGCAAGAACGAGGCAGTCAGGCGCCGACGCGCCATCGCCGAGATGCCCTCCGGTGACGAGCACCGCCTCAGGCCCAAGCTCCGCGAGCGCGAGGGCCGCTTTCTCCATGGTCGCCCGGTCGTCCACGGACCATCCAACTAAGGCTTCGGCCTCTGCAAGGTTGGGTGTGATGACGGTGGCCAGCGGCAAAAGCCGGACCTTGAGCACCCCGAGCGCGCCGGAGTCCAGCAGGCGGCCACCGCTACTCGCCATCATCACCGGGTCGACCACCATGCGCCGGAGGCCGAAGTCGCGCGCCGCGTCCGCCACTACCTCCACCACCTCAGCCGATCCCAGCATCCCGGTCTTGGCCGCGTCCACCCCCGTGTCGCTGGCCACCGACGCGATCTGGGCTCGCACCAGTTCGGGCGTCACCACCTCTATGGCCTGCACGCCGAGCCAGTTCTGAGCGGTTACTGCGGTCACCGCCACCGCCCCGCGCACGCCATGGGCGTCGAAGACCCGGAGGTCAGCGGCAAGGCCCGCGCCGCCGCTCGAGTCACTGCCGGCGATCGTCAGACAGACGCTCACCAGGTGTGCTCCCACCCGAGCACGGGCAGCTCGCCGTCCCGTAGGCGACGCTCCGAAGGATCGGCGGTGCACCGACCGATCGCCAGCGGCTTACCCAAACCGGCGAGGGCGAACTCGGCTTCGACAACGAGCGGGTCCGGGGCGGTGAAGAGCAACTCGTAATCCTCACCACCTCCGAGGGCGACCGCCTCGGGGACATCGCTCACGCGGGACACGCCGATCGCCACCGGTACACGATCGAGCACGACGCCGACCGCCGAGGAGTCAGCCACGTGACGGAGGTCGGCGGCCAAGCCGTCGGAGACGTCGATCATCGCTGTCGCGCCGGCGGTGCGGGCGATCTGACCCTCCCCGAGACGGGGGCGGGGGCGGCGATGGGCGAGCGCCAGGTCAGGTAATTCGGTCGCCCGGCCCGACCGCAGGACCTGGAGACCGGCGGCCGAAGCGCCGAGCGGGCCGGTCACGAAGATGGTGTCGCCCGGCGCGGCTCCTGACCGGAGGACAGGCGAGGCTATTCCATCGCCCGCATCGCCAGCGATGGCCACTGACACCATCAGCACCGGAGCGGCCGAGAGGTCTCCTCCGACGATCGGGCACTCGTACGCAACAGCCGCCTCGATGAGTCCGTCGTAGAGCAGATCGAAGTCAATGTTGCCCAACGGCCCTGCGACACTCACCAACGCGTGGGTTGGCCGACCGCCGACCGAAGCAATGTCACTGAGACCGGCCACGAGCGCCTTCCATCCCATGTCGTCCAGCCCGACAAGGCGCAGATCGGCGTGCACGCCGGCCACGACTGCGTCGGCTGTCAAGAGGAGCGCGCCAAGCGGACCGGCCACCACGGCGACGTCGTCGCCGATCCACACGTCGCCGCTCGCGCCGGGCGGTCGCGGCAAGCGCTCGCGCAGGCGTTGAATGAGGGAGAACTCCGGTACAGTCGCTTGCGAAGCGTACGTGAGCAGACAGCAGAGGGGGAGCACGATTCAGGGAGTCATCAAGTCCTACGACCCCGGAACCAGCGAGGGCATTCTCGTGCGCGACACTGATCGCTCCGAGTACGAGCTCGCGCCGAACGCGCTCGAGGGATCTGTCTTTAGAATGTTGCGCCAAGGCCAGCGCGTCGTCTTCAACATTGACGACGAGGGGCGAGCCACACACCTGCGGTTGGGATCTGAAGTCGACATGGGAACTCCCGGGTTCCCCCGCCAAGACACCTGAAAAGGATGGGAATGCCACCTACCAGCAACCAGAAGCTGATCGATTGGGTCAACGAGGTCACCGAGCTCTGCAAGCCGGAAGCAGTGGAGTGGTGTGATGGCACCCAGGAGGAATACGACCGCCTGTGCCAACTCATGGTCTCCCAGGGCACGCTCACGCCCCTCGACGACGCCAAACGGCCCAACAGCTTCTGGGCCACCTCTGACCCCGGCGACGTCGCCCGGGTGGAAGACCGCACGTACATCTGCTCCGCGGAGGAAATCGACGCCGGGCCGACAAACAACTGGCGCGACCCCGAGGAAATGAAGCAGGTTCTCCTCGGCCTGTTCGACGGGTCGATGAAGGGGCGCACGATGTACGTCGTGCCCTTCAGCATGGGTCCCCTCGGTTCCCCGATCGCACACATCGGCGTCGAGATCACCGACTCTCCGTACGTGGCCGCCAACATGCGGATCATGACCCGCATGGGACAGAAGGTCCTCGACACCCTTGGCGACGGCGAGTTCGTCCCCTGCCTGCACTCGGTCGGCGCGCCCCTCGAGCCCGGCCAAGAAGACGTTTCCTGGCCGTGTGACGCCGAAAACAAGTACATCGTCCATTTCCCCGAAGACCGGGCCATCTGGTCCTACGGTTCCGGCTACGGCGGCAACGCCCTGCTCGGCAAGAAGTGCTTCGCCCTACGAATCGCCTCGGTCATGGCGCGTGACGAGGGTTGGCTGGCCGAGCACATGCTCATCCTCAAGGTCACGCCGCCCGACGGTGAGGTCAAGTACCTGGCCGCGGCCTTCCCTTCGGCGTGCGGCAAGACCAACCTGGCCATGCTCGTCCCGTCTCTCCCCGGCTGGACAGTCGAGACTGTCGGCGACGACATCTGCTGGATGAAATTCGGCGACGACGGCCGCCTCTACGCCATCAACCCCGAGGCCGGCTTCTTCGGTGTCGCCCCCGGCACGTCGGATGACACCAACGCCAACGCCATCAAGACACTGGCGCGCAACTCACTGTTCACCAACACCGCGCTGACCGACGACGGCGACGTCTGGTGGGAGGGCATGACCCCCGAGCCGCCCGCGCACCTCACCGACTGGAAGCGCAACGACTGGACCCCCGAGTCAGAGACCCCATCGGCGCATCCCAACGCCCGCTTCACGACCCCCGCCAGCCAGTGTCCCTGCATCGCCCCGGAATGGGAAGACCCGAAGGGCGTGCCGATTTCGGCCATCCTCGTCGGCGGCCGACGCTCGTCGGTCGTGCCCCTGGTCACCGAGTCCTTTGACTGGGACCACGGCGTGTTCCTGGGCTCGATCATGGCGTCTGAGACGACCGCGGCGGCAGCTGGCGCGGTCGGCAAGCTCCGGCGCGACCCCTTCGCCATGCTCCCCTTCTGCGGCTACAACATGGCCGACTACTTGAACCACTGGCTCGAAGTCGGCGCGAGCGCGGATGCCGACAAGTTGCCGCGCATCTACAAGGTCAACTGGTTCCGCAAGAGCCCGACCGGCAAGTGGCTCTGGCCCGGGTTTGGCGAGAACAGCCGGGTCATCTCCTGGATCGTCGACCGGGTTTCCGGGCGCGGCGAAGCGGTCACGACGCCGATCGGCAACCTTCCCGCGCCGGGTGCCATCAATATCGACGGCCTCGACGTGTCGAAGGCCGACATGGACGAGCTACTTTACGTCGACGCCGGCGAGTGGCAGAAGGAAGTGCCGCTGATCGAGGAGCACTTCGACAACCTCGGTGAGCGGATGCCGCAGGGCCTCCGCGACCAGCTCGATGCCCTCGACAAGCGCCTCAACGCCTGAGTCCCCAAGCCTTCCGGCGTGCAAAACCGGGCGTCACGCCCCGTTTGGCACGCCAGAAGCGGTAGGAGGTTGAAATGGCTGTCAACGCATATGTGCTGATCCAGACTGAGGTGGGCAAGGCGGCGCAGGTCGCCGAGGAGGTGGCCGGGCTCGAGGGCGTCGTTGCGGCCGAGGATGTCACCGGGCCCTACGACGTCATCGTGCGCGCCGAGGCCGACTCCATGGACGACCTCGGCAAGCTCGTGGTGAGCCGGGTTCAGCTCATCGACGGCATCACCCGCACGCTGACCTGCCCGGTGGTTCACCTCTAAGCTTCGTCGGTTTTCGTGCCGATACTTTGGGCATGAACACCTACATGAGCGAGGATCCCCAGCATCACCACATCGGTCGCCCGTCGGTCGCACTGGCCGGGTTACTGTCCTGCAGCGTTGTCTGCGCTGCGGTGGTTGGAGCCATCACGGTGCCGCTCATCGTCGTGGTTCTCGCATTGGCCGCGGCCATCGGTGCCGTGAGCTACTACGAGCACGAGCCTCGGGCTGAGCCCTTCAGCGTCGCCTCGCGTGTGAAGGCCACCATCCCCGTGATCGACGCCCCCCGCGTTCGAGAAGCAACCCGTGGCCAGGGGCCGGACACTGGGCACTCAGACGTCGCCTGAGCCGGCTAGGTAGTCCCCACTAGGTAGTTCCGACCAGCATGGCCCGGATGCCGAGTCCCATGATGAAGAGGCCGCCGAAGCCGTAGAGCATGTAGACGCGGTTCCGCATCTGGTGGCGGTACGAGTAGATGATGCCAACCGCGATGATGGCGATGAACCCGTAGAACATGTGGAATTGCGGGGCCTCGATGTTCTGACCCGCGACCATCCCGACGCCCAGTGCGACCTGCACGAAGACCGCCAGTTCAACGAACACGGTGAACCACCAAAGAGCGCGGGTACGCATCGATGGCCACTTCCACGCCGCTAGGGCCCACACGCCTGCCATCCCGTTGCCGATGATCATGACCCACGACCAGCCCTTGTGGATGGCCAGCAGCGAGGCCAGCAGCGGCTCGGTTCCCGTCAGTCGAGGCCCTCGAACAGGTCGGTCTCGGCCGTCCCGGCCGGCGCCCCTTCGAGCATGAACGACTCCTGGCCGAAGGCGAGGGCAAACATCTCCGGGGGCATGGCGAGGAAAAACGAGGTCTCCGCGATCTGGCTGGCGTGAGCCGCCATCGCCGCCCGCTTGATTTCGAGCTTGTCGTTCACGTCGACTGTCGTGGTTATGCGGTGCTCAGGGACGCCGAGTTCGAAGTCCTCGGGCGGGATATCGCCGGGCATCGGAAGGTCGAGTTCGGCGAGGTCCTTCATCGAGCGTCGAAACGCGTCCATATTGACCGTGTTCATGTAGACCTTCGGTGTACCGGCGAGCTGGCCGGCGCGCATGCCGACCCGGTGCACCTGGATGTGGTCGGGGTGGCCGTAGACGCCGTTTTCGTCGTAGGCGGTAAGCACGTCGGCCCGTTCCTCCTCGAGGATGGCGGCCAAGCGTCGAGCTGCTTCCTCGACGTCGGCCTTCCAAAAGCACTCGGCCACGTCATTCGTCGGTGTTCCCATCATCCCGGAATCGACGTAACCCAGGAACTCGACCCGAGAGACACCCAGGATTTCCGCCGCGGCATGGGTCTCCTTGACCCGGCGCTCCCACAAGGCTTCGCCTTCGGGAAGGAAGCCTTGGGCCACCTCTCCCTCCTCGCCCCTCGTCGCCACCACGAGCACCACCCGGTGGCCGGCCTCAGCGGCCTTGGCCATCGAGCCACCCGTGGCGATGGCTTCGTCGTCGGGATGAGCGTGGAAGGTCACGAGCGTGCGCGGCATGAAGGAGGACCCTACCTGCCCGCCGCCCGCTGTCCCCTCGTTCACATGCGGTCGAGGAGTTGCGCCTTCTTGGCGTCGAACTCCGCCTGGGAGATCACGCCTCGCTGGCGAAGGTCGTCGAGCTTCTCGAGCTGCTCCAGCGGTGACAGCTCGCGCCGCCGGCTGCTCCGCTCGACGTCGCGCGAGCCGGCCTCATCCATCTGGCGGTAGATCTCGTTTTGCACCCGTGGTGGCCTGGTGCAGTCATGAAAGACTTCCTGACCGCGCTCGCCGGCCGACTCGATGTGGAGGTCGCCGGCACCCAAGATCCGTTCTAGTAGGTGCTGCGTCACCGTGATGTCGTTGATGTGTTCGAGCGGGATCTCTCGCCCACGCTTGGAGATGACGCCCTTGCGGACAACGAGGCGATCACTGGTCACGATGAGGTTGGTGGTGCGCCAACGCGCGAAGCGCCAGAGGAACCAGAGGAGCGCCACTACGACTACGCCGAGCAGCGGGATGGTGAGGATGTCCTCACCTACTTCGCTGTCGGCGAAGAGCACGAAAAGGAGGCCGCCAGTCAGCGCCAGCGTCGGCCAGGTCATGAACACCCAGTGGGGCCGGAGATCGAGCACGACCTCCTCGTCGTCATTGAGAAAACTCCGAGGAAACGGCATTTCGCCGAGGCTATCCCTACCTAGAACTGGTCAGCCGTACCTAGCTGCTCAGCGGTAGACCTTGCGCTGGAACACGGCCTGGGGTGACGACACCCGGTCGAGGAACAGCAGCCCATCGAGGTGGTCTATCTCGTGAAGGACGGCGCGCGCCTCGAAGGCGTCGGTTTCGACAATTCGCTCACTACCGCTCAGATCGAGGCCCCGTACGGTGAGGGTCGCGGCGCGAGGGACGTCACCCGTGAAGTCGGGCACACTCAGGCATCCCTCGCGAGCAAGGTCGGGCGCGCCGACATCAACGATCTCGGGGTCAAAGAGCACGAGCTCGCCATGGCAGATCTTGGCCTTGCGGTGCCCGCTGACGTCGATGACGAAGGCGCGCCGGCTGACCCCGAGCTGGGGCGCAGCGAGACCGACGCACGCAGTCCGCGACCGCATGGTGTCGATCAGGTCTTGCGCGAGAGCCTTGGCCTCGTCGTCGACGACGGCGACGGGTACGGCGACCTTGGTCAAGCACGCGTCGGGCAACAGCACAACCGGTCGGACGGCCATCAGTGCGGCGCGGCCTCGATCAGAGGATGTCGGCTTCGGACGGGTGAAGGTTGGCCGTCACGCCGAGCTCCTGGGCCACGTTGTCGAGCCGGGCTCGAAGATCGTCGGCATCAACCGTCGGCGGAAGGGAGACCTCGAGCATCATGACGTAAACCGGACTCTCGGTGCCGCCGATAACCCTCGTGGTGAGGTCGATGATGTTGACCGCGGCGCGTGCCAGCAGGTCGGCGATGCCATGGACGATGCCGGGATGATCGGCACCGTGCACAGATACCGTGTACGTACTGGCACCCCCGGCAGGCAGTTCTTGACGCACTTCAGTGCTTGAAACGGGCTCGACCGTGACCGTCAGACCCAGCTCGAGCGCCGGCGCCGCAAGCGCCGCCTTCAAGGCCGGGGCGGCCAGGCCTTGGGGTGCAGCCACGATGAGCATCATGGCGAACTGACCGCGAAGGATCGTCATGGCACTGTCTTCGATGTTGCAGCCGTGCTCAACGAAGGCATTCGAGACGGCAGCCACGATGCCGGGACGGTCAGCACCGACGGCTGTAACGGCAAAATGCGCCACCCTCAGTAGCCCGGCCTACGCAAAGAGCCGGAGCTGGCAGAGCCGGCCCACCAGTTCATCCCAGGAATGGACCCGCTTGGCGAGGACGGGGGTGTGATCACGGTTGTAGGGCCTGTCGAACAGCCATGACTGGCACACCTCGCCCAGCAGTTCAGCCTCCTCCGGGTTGTCTTCAACGGTCACCTGCACGCCGAGCTGGTGGGCTACGGTCGACTTCTGGTTGACGATGGTGTGATGCACGGACTCGAGTGAGAGGCCCTGGGCCGCCAGCCAACGAGTGGTGATTGCGGTGAGGTGCGGCGGTCGGGCCGTAATTCCGACAAGGCGCCACCCGGCCGATCGCAGCTGGGCCATGCCGGACGCCGCGCCGCTTACTACCGCTGCCTTCTCGTAGAGCGTCGGGTCGTGAAAGGCTTCGTCGAGGAACGCCTGATACCGGCCCTCGGGTAACCCCAGGCGCAGCCTGCGGAGGTCGTAGGTGCGCCAGGCGGACGGATGGGTGGTGACATCGAACTTCTCCGCGATGCGCGCCGCGAGAGTAGGACCCAGGTCACAGAGAACCCCGTCGAGATCAAGTCCGATCAGCACAGTCCTGAGGTTAGCCAGGGGGTCGGACAAGAATTCCTCCAGCGCCTGGCGACGGGTAGGGCATCCGCGTTTTTGTCCGACTGCGTCAGTACGTTCGCCCCATGGCCTCGGAGCTCGACCCCGCACAGCTCGAGGCCGTCACGACCGACGCCCAGCCGCTCGCCATCCTTGCCGGTGCCGGCTCCGGTAAGACCAGGGTGCTCACCCGCCGTATCGCTCACCGCATCAAGGCCGGCAGTGCCTTACCGCAGCATGTGCTCACGCTCACCTTCACCCGGCGCGCCGCCGCCGAACTCAGCACCCGACTGGCGGCTCTCGGCGTTCGCGACCGAGTCGCGGCCGGCACGTTCCACGCCATCGCCTACGCCCAGCTCCGGCGCCGGTGGGCCGACCAGGGCATCCGTCCCCCGGCGCTACTCGACCACAAGGTGGGTCTCCTCGGGCCCATGATGCCCAGCACCAGCCCGAGCGGCCGAGAGCGCGGGGCCGGCCCGAGCGGCCCGGAGCGGGGGGCCGGTCGCGACACGATCCAGCCCGGCGATGTGGCCGCCGAGATCGAGTGGGCCAAGGCTCGCCTAGTGACCCCCGACGGCTATGAAGCCGCGGCCGCATCAGCGGCGCGCCGCCCGCCTCTGCCCGCGGCCGCGATCGCCACGCTCTACGAGCGCTACGAGCAGGAGAAGCGCAAACGGGCGCTTATCGACTTCGACGACCTCATCGTCGTCTGCGGCGACGCCCTCCACAACGACAGCCAGTTCGCCACGACCCAGCGGTGGCGGTTCCGTCACCTGTTCGTCGACGAGTTCCAAGACGTGAACCCGGCGCAGCTGCGCCTGCTCACTGGTTGGCTCGGTGACCGATCCGATCTCTGCGTGGTCGGCGACCCCGACCAGGCCATCTACGGCTGGAACGGAGCTGACGCTCGGCCGCTGCGGGAGTTCCGCAGCATGTTCCCCTCGGCAGGAACCGCAGTCGTCCGGCTCGACCGTAACTACAGGTCGTCCCCCCAAATTCTGGCTGCTGCCAACGCAGTCCTCGATCGAGGCACCGTCCTGCACCCAACGCAACCCGAGGGTAAGGCCCCATGCGTCGAGCGCTACGCAACCGACAACGAGGAAGCTCGCGCCGTGGCCAGCGAGCTCCGCCGCCGGCGCGGGCCGAACCTACCGTGGTCGCACCTTGCCGTGCTCGCCCGTACCCACGGCCAGCTCGTGCTCATCGAGGCGGCTTTGGCCAAGGCCAACATCCCCTTTCGGCTGCGCGGTGCTGTGGCCTTTCTCGAACGCCCCGAGATCCGCGACGCGATCGCGGATCTGCGCAGGAGGCCGGCCGAGAGCCCGCTGTCGAGCGCCTTGCCCGACCTTCACGAGTTGGCTCGCGATCGCTCCGGCTCCGCCGACTCCGACTCCGACTCCGGCGCTCAGTCCGAGGGGCCCGCGGCCGAACGCCACGACGCCCTGCTGACGTTCTCCCGTTTGGCGTCGGAGCAGCTCGCCATCGACCCCTCGATGACAGTGTCGAGCTTCCTCGGCTGGCTGATCAGCACGCTACGGGTCGACGCCGCCGCCGACATCCGGCGCGACGCGGTCGAACTGGCTACGTTCCACGCGGCCAAGGGTCTCGAATGGCCCATCGTCTTCCTCGTCGGACTCGAGCAGGGCCTGGTACCAATCGGCAGAGCCGAAACTGCGGACGCTCGCGCCGAGGAGCGCCGACTTCTCTACGTCGCCGTCACCCGGGCCGAGCGGGAGCTCCACTGTTCCTGGGCCGAACGCCGCACCTTCGGCGCGCGCACCCTCGGCCGCTCCCCGTCGCCATGGCTGGAGTCCATAGAGGCCACCGTTCGCGCCCTCGCCGAGGGTCGGCCTGCATCCGATTGGCGCCGGTATCTCGACGACACGCGAGCCCAAGTCCGCACGCTTGCGAATGGCGCCGCCCGAGGTGGCCGGGGGGCCCGACCCCGGCCGGGTGACAACGCCGACCCCGAGGTGGTCGAGGCCCTGAAATCGTGGCGCGCCCGCGCCGCTCGGGCCGCTGGTGTGCCCGCCTATGTCGTCCTTCACGACACCACACTGGGCGCGATCGCCGAAGCTCAGCCCGCCGACACCGGCGAGCTCCTGTCCATCCCGGGCGTGGGGCCGTTGAAGGTGCAGCGCTATGGCCCTGCCCTCTTGGGGGTCGTGGCCCGGCGCCGCGCTGCGACCTCTGCCTAACGCCTTACGAGACGTTCGTTGACATCCGCGGCCGATGGCGCGACAACGGTGTCATGAGTTCTTCGTATCTGTGGCCCAATGATGAAGGGTGGCCCTATCCCGATGGGGCCGACGACGTGGCGTCACTCGACGACTCCGTTGACGACGACGCCCTCCTGATCCGCGCCGCGCCTCCCCATCTGTTCGACGAGCTCGACCCCCTCGAGCTGCGGATCGTCAACTCGCACTACGGGCTCGACGGCACGCCCCCGCGGTCGATGAAGGAGCTGCACAATGACCTCGGCATCTCCAAGGCTGAGGTGCGCGACGGTCTCGCTGGCGGTTTGGCCAAGCTCCGCGCCCGCCTCTCCGACTGAGCGGGCGGAGCCGGCCGCTAGGCGAAGTCGACCAGCAGCGGCGCGTGGTCGGATGGCAACTTCCCCTTGCGCGCGAAGCGATCGATGAGGGCGAACGTGGCGCGGTCGGCCAGTGCCTTCGTGGCCAACAGAAGGTCGATCCGTAGCCCTCGTCCTTGGTGGAAGTCGCCGGCGCGGTAATCCCACCATGAGTAGATGCCGCTCTCGTCGTAGAAGCGGCGAAAGACGTCAACCAGCCCCCACCGCTCGAGTGCCGCAACCGCTTCGCGCTCGGGCGGGCTCACGTGGGTACCCCCGTGCAGCTTGGTCGGGTCCCAGGCGTCGCGGTCATCCGGCGCAACGTTGAAATCGCCACACACGATGAGGTCGGCAGTGGGGTCGTCAGCCGACTCGACATGGCGGCGCAGGCGATCGAGCCATTCCAACTTGGCGTCGTAATGCGCGCTGCCCACAACCCTCCCGTTTGGGACGTAGACGCTTCCCACCCGCACCCCTCCGCAAGTCGCCCACAACAGGCGAGCCTCGACGTCGGCGGCCTCGTGCTCGTCGCTGAACCCGGCAACCACGTCGTCGAGTCCGACGCGGCTGAGGATGGCGACACCATTCCACTGCCCTTGCCCGCAATGGGCGGCCTCATAGCCGAGGGTCTGAAAGGCCATCGCCGGGAACGCGCCGTCCGCCAGCTTGGTCTCCTGCAAGCACAGGACGTCGGGCTTGGCGTAGGCCAGCCATTCCTCCACCCGGGGGAGGCGCGCCTTGAGGGAATTGACGTTCCAGGTGGCGACTCGCACGGCGCGTCAGCCTAGGCCCTTCGGCAAGCCATTTTCGGACTGCCCTTTTGGTTCCAAAATGGCCCACCTTGCCCATCGGGTGACCAAAAAGGTCAGTCCGAAAGGCGAGATCTAGGGCTTCTTGGCTGGGGCCTTCTTCGCCACGGCGGCCTTCTTGGCCCGCGAGGACTTCTTGACCGCAGCCACGTTTTCCGACGCGGCCTTCTCGCTGGTAGCCGCCTTTTTGAGCGCAGCCACCTTCTTGGCCGGGGCCGCCTTCTTGGACGGGGGCTTCTTGGTGGCAACCGCCTTCTTGGTGGGAACGGCCTTCTGGGTCGGCGCCGCCGTCTTCCCAGCCGCCTTCTTGGGCGCGAGGGACTTCTTGGGCGCGAGGGACTTCTTGGACGGCGCGGGCTTCTTGGCGGCCGTGGGCTCCTTGGCTAGAGGGGCGGCCTCGACCGGAGTCCCCTTCTTGGCCGCGGCCTTGTCGGCCAGTGCCTTCTTGGCCAGGGCCTTCTGCTCCGGAGTTCGCGTCCGTGGCCCGGTGCGGGCTGGCGACGGTGCGGATGCCGGCGCGGGCGCGGCCTTCCTCGTGCGCGCCGGCCTCTTCGCCGCGACCTTGTCCGCCAACTCAGCGGCCGCAACGGGCACGCCGGGTGCCGTACCGACCTCGATCTCGGCCTCGACCGTCTCCTCGGTGGGCGCGCCGGAGACACGTGCCAACCCAGGCAGCGCCAGTTCGATCCCGCGCCGGGGAGCGTCGAGCGCCTGCACGACGAACAGCTGCGACTCGCCGCGCGTCAAGACATCCTTGGCGCTTCTCGGCGGGGGGTCGCCCAGCCCCGACAACGGCACGTAACAGCGCGCGCCGCCGGCGGTCACGAATGCGCCATGGGACGTGAACTCTTCGACCACGCCCTCGACCTCGGTGCCCAAGTGGTGTTCGGCGATGAACGTGATGAACGGAAGCGGTTCGTTGACTGTGCCAGGGCCCGGACCGGGCTTCCCCCGCGGACGCCGGCGCGAGCCACGGCCAGACCTGGCTTCATCGGACGCGTCCCCGGCACTCTCGGCGCCAGCGGCGGCCACGGCCGAAATCAGGGGTGGGGAAATGACCTCCGCCGTCGCCTCTGCGATCGCTTCGACGACCGGCTCACTGACCGCCTTTGCCCGGCCTCGACCTCGACCGCGGCCGCTGCTAGCCCCGCCGGCAGCCTTCTCGGCCTCACGAGTCGCCATCCGGCTTCGCGGGCCCCGCACCGGCGTTCGGGGGGTGAAGATCCATCCCACTCCGGGCACCGGCTTGCCCCCGACCAAGCGGCCCTCGTCAAAGAGCCACTTGTACTCGCCGTGGAACTCCTGGAATGAGTCGTTCGACAGCACCGTCGCGTCGACTCGGTCGGCAATCTTCAAGAGAAATCCGTCGCCTCGACCGATCGCGCCAGCGGGCGGCGATACGACCTCACCAGCGTCTTCAGCCTCCTCGAACGTCGCCCGCTCGGACTCCTCGATCCGATAGCCGAAGGACGCATCGACGACGACGATGATCTCGTCGTTCGGGTTCTCCGACATGAAGGCGCGCACGCCCTCATCGAGCTGAGCGAGGCTCGGAATCGACCTGCCTTCGGTCGCGATGTTGGAACCGTCAACGATGACGTGGCGGGTGACCATTCGCTGATCAGTCAAGCATCCGCCAGCACGAACTTGAGCGATCCTGGCCGGAACTAGACGTCGAGCGCGCGATCCAACAACTCCTGCTGCTCGTGGAGGTGCACCGTCTGACTCCCTGACGCGGGACTCGCAGACCGCGCCCGGCTGACATGTCGAAGTTCGAACCGGTCGCGCAGTCGACGGTGTAGGCGGTCGTGAACGAACGGCCAGGCGCCCATGTTCTCCGGCTCCTCCTGGAGCCACACCACCTCAGTGGCCTGCTCGTAACGCGACAGCACCTCATCGAGTCGGGTCTCGGGCCACGGATAGAGCTGCTCCACTCGAACCACCGGCACGGCGAGATTGCGAGCGTCGCGCGCGCCGATCGCGTCGTACGCGACCTTGCCCGAAGCGAGCACGATACGGCGCGCCTGCGCCGGGTTGATCGCCGTGTCAGGGAGAACCGCCTGAAAGCCGCCCGAGGAGAGTTCGGCGGCCGGGGAGCGGGACTGGCGCGCCCGGAGCAGCGACTTCGGAGTAAGGACCACTAGGGGGCGGCGAACGTTCCGTCGCACCTGGCGCCGGAGGACGTGGAAGTACTGCGCCGCAGTCGTCGGGTTCACGATCTCGAGGTTGTCGTCGGCGCAAAGGGTGAGGAACCGCTCGATGCGCGCCGAGGAGTGCTCGGGCCCCTGGCCCTCGTGGCCGTGCGGGAGCAGCATGACCAGGCCCGAGGTCTGGCCCCATTTGGCCTCGGCCGCGGCAATGAACTGGTCGATGACGATCTGGGCCGCATTGGCGAAGTCGCCGAATTGAGCCTCCCACGCGACGAGGGCCTCTTTGTGCACAACCGAGTACCCGTACTCGAATCCCAGCGCGGCGTACTCCGACAGCATCGAGTCGAAGACCCACAGCTTGCCCTGATCGGCGGCGAGGGCTCCCAGCGGCGCCCATTCCGCGCCGGTTTCGAAATCGAGCAACACCTCATGTCGTTGGGAGAAGGTGCCGCGGCGCGAGTCCTGCCCGGAGAGCCTCACGTCGGTGCCCTCCAGCAACAGTGAACCCAGGGCAAGCGACTCGGCCATCGACCAGTCGACCTCGCCGCCCGCGTAAAGCTTTCGGTGGCCCGCGAGCAGTTTGACCAGCTTGGGATGGGTGGTGAAGCCGGCGGGCGGCTCGTGTGCAGCTTTCACGATCCGGTCGAGGACCGATTTGTCGACACCCGTCGGCACGACCACTGCGGGATCGACCGGCTCCGGCGTGAAGGACGCGGCGCGCCTCGAGACGGGGTCAGGCGGCGTCGACTGACGGGTCTCCTCGAATGCCGATTGCATACGGGCCATGAAGTCGTCGAGGGCCTTCTCGGCGTCTCCGACGGTGATGTCGCCGCGCCGGACGAGCGTCTCGGTGTACAGCTTGCGAACGGAGCGCCGGTTATCGATGCGCTTGTACATCAATGGGTGCGTCAACGACGGGTCGTCGGTTTCGTTGTGGCCGTGGCGCCGGTAACACACCAGGTCGATGACGACGTCCTTGTGAAATGCCTGACGGAACGCGAACGCCAGGCGGGCGACTCTGAAACAGGCTTCGGGATCGTCGCCGTTCACGTGGAAGATCGGTGCCTGCACCATCTTGGCGACGTCGGTGGGGTACACCGACGACCGCCCTTCCTGCGGTGAGGTGGTGAAGCCCACCTGGTTGTTGATCACGACGTGGATCGTGCCGCCGACGCGATAGCCGCGCAGCGCCGACAGGTTGAGCGTCTCGGCGACGACCCCCTGACCGGAGAATGCGGCATCGCCGTGGAGCACGAGGGGAAGCACGCTGAATGCTTCGGGATCGTCGATGAGATCCTGCTTGGCCCGCACCATGCCCTCGACAACCGGGTCGACGGCTTCGACATGGGACGGGTTGGAGGCGAGGGTCACGGGCAGCTCACACCCCGACCGGCCGGCGAACTTCCCCGCCGCGCCGAGGTGGTACTTCACGTCACCCGACCCCTGAATGGTGGCGGGATCGATGTCGCCTTCGAACTCCCTGAAGATCTGGGGTAAGGACTTGCCGACGATGTTGGCCAGCACGTTGAGCCGGCCCCGGTGGGCCATACCGAGAACCGCTTCCTGATACTCCGCTTGGGCGGCCTGATCGAGTAGTTCGTCGACGAGCGGTATGGCGCTCTCCGCCCCTTCCAACCCGAAGCGCTTGTGACCCACGTACTTCGTGTGCAAGAAGCGCTCGAAGGCCTCGGCCGCGTTGAGCCGGTCGAGGATATGAAGCTGCTCGGCCGTCGAGAGGCCGGTGTCGACGCCCTCCACGTGCTCCTGAATCCAGCGCTTCTGGTCTGGCTCCTGGATATGCATGTACTCGACGCCCACGCGTCGGCAGTAGGCGTCCCGAAGGATGCCGAGAATGTCGCCGAGCGCCATGACGTCACGACCGGCGAGACCATCGGTGAAAAAGTCTCGATCGAGGTCCCAGATGGTGAGGTCATAGGTACCGGGGTCGAGTTCGGGGTGGGTGTGCGGTTCCTTCCACCGGAGGGGGTCGAGATCGGCGATCAGGTGTCCCCGTACCCGGTACATGTTGATCAGGCTCTGGACGTGGACCTGCTTCTCTCGCTCGACCTCCCGGTTGTCGACGGGGTTCTTGTCCTGGCGCCAGCGCACCGGTTCGTAAGGAACGCCCATCGCCCGGAAGACCTCGTCGTAGAAACCGTGGGAGCCAAGCAGAAGTTCGTTGACCCGCTGCAGGAAAAGCCCTGACTCCGCCCCCTGAATGACGCGGTGGTCATAGGTCGAGGTGATGGTGATCACCTTGGAGACGCCCAGATCAGCGATCACTTGGGGATCGGTTCCCGCGAACTCGGCGGTGTATCCGAGGGCACCGATACCGACGATCACGCTCTGCCCCGGGACGAGCCGCGGCACCGAGTGCACCGTGCCGAGAGTGCCGGGGTTGGTCAGGGTCATGGTGACCCCATTGAGGTCGTCGGGGCTCAAGCGCTGGGTGCGTACCTTGCGGATGATCTCCTCGTAGGCGGCGTGGAAACCATGGAAGTCCAGGGTGTCCGCACTGCCGATACAGGGCACGATCAACGTGCGGGAGCCGTCGGGCTTCTCGATGTCGACGGCCAGCCCGAGTCCTACATGGGGATGACGAACGAGCATCGGACGGTCGCCCTGGCGGGCAAAGCTCGACTTCATGGCCGGCACCGCCTCCAGTGCCTTTAGTACCGCGTAGCCGACGAGGTGGGTGACGCTCACCTTGCCGCCCCCGGTGCGACCCAGGTACCCGTTGATGACCTTGCGGTTCACCTCGAGGAGGCGCGCCGGCACCACTCTCGTGCTCGTCGCCGTCGGGACGGAGAGACTCGACTCCATCGTCGCGGCAATCAGCGCGGCAGCACCTTTGAGAGGTTCAGCTACAGAATCGGGAGCATCGGGATTCTGCGGCGCGGGGGGTGCGGGCGCGGGTGCCGGCGACGGCGCGGGTGCTCGAGCAACCTGGGGCGCAGCGACGTTTCGGGCGCTGTCACTGCCGTAACCCTCGAAGAAGTCGCGCCAGCTGTCGGCGACCGACGACGGGTCTTGGGAGTACAGCTCGTACATGTCGTCAACGAGCCACACGTTGGGCCCGAACGCGGTCGATCCGTCATCACGGGACGCCGCCTTGGCTGTGTCGTCCGCCTTGGCTGTGTCGTCCGGCGTGGCCCTGTCCTTCGGCGTCGCAGTGTCAGCCGTGGCCACTTCGTCAGCCATCGTGCCGACGATTCTACCGGGGCCGAATGCCCTCACCGCGCGACGGGGCTGGACCCGTTGGGTACGGTTGACAGGTGACCGACATCGACACCGACGCGGCCGCTGGCGGCGACGCCGCGCCCCCTACACCCCCGTCCCTTCCGCCGGAGATGATTGGCGAGCCCTGGTTCTTTCCCGAGCGGGTTTCGGTGGCCAAGGTCCCCCACGACCCGGCCGACATCACGCCACCTTCGACCGACCATCACGTCGTGAGCCGTTCATCCATGCTCGGCAAGACGTGGCAGGTAGCCCTGCTCTCCTCCATCGTGATCATCGTGCTGGTCGCCCTGATGATCACCGGTGGCCGCGCCCTCCGCAGCAGCGGATCGGTGACGAGACCAAAGTTGAAGCCACCCGCCGGTGTCCCTTCGACGTGGATCGCCTACAGAGATCCGGGCCGGGCCTTCCTGCTCTGGCATCCGCCGACCTGGGTCGTTGACCGGGCGGCGTCGGAAACCGATCTCATCGACCCGGCAACGAACACCCGGCTCCGGGTCGACCATCACGATCCCCTGCCGCAGCCTCTGGAGACGCAGTGGCTGGAGGCCGAGAGGTCGTTCGCCGCGACCCATCCCGACTACAAGCGGCTCCAGATCGGACCGACCACCTATGGCGGCGCGCCGGCTGGCATCTGGGAGTACACCTATTCCGACGACGCCACCGAACTCCATGCAGCCACGCTGGTCTTCGCCACGCCGCAGAGCGGTTACACACTCGCATTTCAGGCTCCGGCCGCCGACTGGGACCGTCTGTTGCCACTGTTCACCGCCTACAAGACGTCGTTCCGCATACCGCCCAGCAAGTGACCCCGCGCCTGGTCCGCAGGTTCGTGTTCGCCGTCTGCGCGGTAGGCATCGCCGGCATGATCGTTGGCTCGGCGCGCGGCGACAACGGCATCGCCCTGACCTTCGGCCTCTTCACGGCGGCCGCGATTGCCTGCCTGATGGTGGCTACCGCAGTCGGGACCGGCGCCACGGCGCGCACCGAGACCGATACCGCGGGCCGTGTCGACGACCTTGCCCGGCGGATCGTGGGGGCGGGCGCGCCGGAGGCCGACGTCAAGGAACTGGTGCGGGAAGCCGTGAGACTGGGACGTGAGCGGCGAACCAACCGACCTTCGGCCGCTGAGGACGGCTCAAACCGAAAAGAGGCCGGGGCTGGGGTGCACGGCGGACGCACCCCGGGCCCCAGCGGCGAGACATTCACATGATCGAGGGCCAGACGTCAAGCCGACCCCCGTTGAACCTTGAAATCGCTCACGTTCGGCGCCAGTCCGGCCGATACGGAGTACATGACGGTCCAACAGAGATTCGACAGCCGAGCCGTCGCTCGGCCCGTAGAAGCTGGTAACACCGCCTCCTGTGCCAGATGCGGCGAGCCGGTCAAGTTCACCGCCAAGGTCCGGCACCTGCAGGTCATCGCCAACGTCTACGTCGACGGCAAGTGGAACCGAGTCGAGCACTTCCACGAGGAGTGCTACGCAAGCTCCGGCGAGCCCTACGGCTTAGCCGCCTCGCCTGTCGCCAACGGACGGCACCGAGAAGCATCCTAAGAAAGGCGGCCCGAGGGGCCGAACGCGAAAGTCGGCCCTTTGGGCCGGCTTTCGGTCTACAATGGTCGCATGACTGAGATCAACCTCCTCAAGGTCGGCGAGGTCGGCGAACGCACCGGCCTGTCCCGTAAGGCGTTGCGCCATTACGAGAGTCTCGGACTGGTCGAGCCCGCCATCCGCACCGAGTCGGGCTACCGGCTGTACGACGAGGAGGCGCTACGACGTATCGAGCTCGTACGGCGGGCCAAGACCTTGGGGCTCAGCTTGTCCGAGGCCAAGGAGTTCCTTCACGTGGCCGATGGATGCTGCGGCGACAACCACCCCGCCCTCGCCCAGTTGGTTGAGGACAAGCTCGAGGAGACGGCGCGCCAGATGGCGGAGCTGCAGGCGCTGCGAGGGAACCTCCAGGAGGTGCTCGACCGCCTCGATGCCAAGAAGGGCGAGCATCGGTGCGAGGAGGCCTTGTGCACCTGCGGCGCGCCATTGACGATCGGCCGTAAGCCCTAGCTGCGAGCCATTCGCAGCGGTTGGCCGGGTAGCCCACCGGGCCGGGAGTGGTACGTCGGCTTCCCTATCGCGGTGACGAGCATGGGGTCTGCTGAGGTGTCGAAGAACTGCTTGACCTCGTCGTCGTAGAACGTCAGGCCACTCGCGCCGTAGCCCATCGAATACGCAGCGAGGTGGAGGCGGCCCTCGATGACACCCGACTCGAGAAGAGCGGCGCGATAGCCACGTTCGCCGAGCGCGGCGGTAACCGTCTCCACGTCAGCGCAGTGGAACACCGTGTAAGCGCCGTCCCCGCCGAGGGCCTGGTCGAGGCACAGATGGCGCGCCGTGCGCCGGAGGTCGCCCGCAGCCAATTGGCCCAAACCGTCGACGCCTTGCCCCCAGCGGTACGCGCCGGCGTCCCACCTGTCGACGGCGTTCACGATCAGGTTGTGCTCGAGCAGCGTGCCGCCGACGGCGACGAAGTCGGCCGGAACCGGCCGCGTCGACCAGTGCATGGCGCCCATCAGCAAATCTGGAGGCGCAGTGTCGTCGATCTTGAACTCCCTCGACGATCCTCGGCGGCGGATGACCTCATCGATCGGCCCGAGCTCGAGCCACTCGACCGCACCTGGCGCGCGTCCTGCTGCGAATGTGGCCGCGCCCAACTGCCAACTCTCGACATCGTCATCACTGGCCAGTTTCCCGGCCTGATACGCGGCTGAGCTCAAGGGGAACTCGATGAAGTCGTCGGCAAGGAATCCAGCCGGCGTCGGATTCTCGGGCGGCGCGGACGGCGCGGACAACCCCGACGGTCCGGTGAGTCCGACGATGGCAAGCGGTACCTCGCGCCTGCCGTCCGCGCCGACGAGTGCGCCCACCTGATCGTCGACAAAGCCGAGTTCGATACGCGCCGGCCACCCCATGTCCTCGGCGACGGCGAGGGTCTGGGCGAGCATTGTCCCCGCGTCCCACCACAGGTGGCGGAAGCCTCGCTCGCGGTACTTCCACGACGTCCGCCACGGCACGCCGGTCACGACGAGCGCCGGAGCCGGGCCAGAGCGGCCGGCAGCGGAAACACCGGCCGGCTCGACCTCGCCGATCCGGGTCAGGGCGTGCTCGACCGGCTCGTAGTGGTACACGCCCGCGCCGAGGCCGGGCGCGTCCCCGATCACCAGGTAGATCTCTAGCGGGCTGAGGTTGCCGGCAGATCCGGCGGCCCGAAACCACATCGGCGCGCCACCGACTTCCATCTCCCGCACGACGCCGGCCGAGAGGAACAGGAGCCGGCCGAGGGCGGCAAGGTCGAGTTCGGTACCCGCCTCGATCGAGTCGGGCAAGGCGATCGTGTCCATGCCGGGATAGGTCTTGAACTGGGGAGGTTTGAGGTCCCACAGCATGGGCCTGAAGCCGTGGAGGATCCGGGGGTCGTCGACCGGCGGGTGCCCAGGACGATGGACCGTGAGCCGGTGATACTCGAGCGCCGATACCGGTTGAAAGTCAGTACTCAGGCGGTCAGCGCTTCCTGGACATAGCTCCAGAGGACGTGGGTCAGCGACGCCTGCGACTCCTGCACTCGGTGCACGCTCTGAGAGCGGACGACGATGCAGTGCTCGACGCTGCGGTCGACAGCCATGCGTCCGCCGTCGATGCCCGCCAGCCCTACGGTGAGCATGCCCTGCTTGCGCGCCTGAGTGAAAGCAACCAGCAAGTTGTCGGAGTTGCCGCTGGTGGAGAAACCCATGGCGATGTCGTCTGGCTTGCCGTGAGCGATGAGCTGGCGGGAGAACACCACGTCGAAACCGATGTCGTTCGACAGAGCGGTGAGCACGGCCTGGTCTTCGACGAGGGATCTGGCCGCCAGCGGGCGCCCGTGGGGCGGCGCGGTGTAGAGCTGGGCGACACCGTCGGCGTCGGTGGCGCTGCCCCCGTTGCCGAAGGTGAACAGCCGGCCTCCGGCATTGAAACGCTCGGCCATGGCCGCCGCAACCGTGCGGAGCTGCTCTTCGTTGTGTTCGAGGGTTTCGGCGCGCAGTTGGGTGCTGGTGGCCCACTTGCCTTCGGCGGAGGCGGCGAGGTCGGTGAGGAGCGAGCCGGAGTCGGTCTCGTCACCCTCGATGAAGGGGTAGAGGAAGTCGGTGCCGTCCTTGACCACGGCGCGTCAGGCCCCGCCGAGGTTGGTGATCGCTGACCCGGCGTGCACGAGGAGAAGGTCGTTCGGACGGGGCGGGTCGACCAGCGAGGTGTCGATGCGATCCTGACCTTCAGCGGTGCGCACCAGCGTCTCGTCGCCATCGATGGCGATGACCTCGGCGAGCACACCTTGGTCGGAACAGGTGATGCACACATCGTCGGTGCACTCCGGCTCCTCTTTGAGTAGCCCAGGGTGCTCGAAGCACACGTGGGTCAGCTCCCACAACAGGTGGTAGAGCCGGACGAAGCGCTCCGACGCTTCGAGCGGGTCGTCGGTGTCGAGCCAGATGACATGGTCGGCCGCGCCGGGCTCTGGGCGTTGGGCGCCGGCGCCGATCCAGAGTGTCTCGGCACCCCAGGCCGGCGCGCGCCGCATCGTGTCGTTGATTTGGGGATCGTCAGCGGGAGCAAGGGCAAGGACAATGTCGCCAGGCCGCACGGAGGCCCGCAGCGTGGCGACGACATCAGCCCCGGCGGGAACCGTGAGCGCAGCAAGAGCGCGCTTGCCAACGATGACGGGGTGCACAAACTCAACCGCGACATGGTGAGCATGAAAGCCAGAAGAAGGCGAGGAACACCAAAGCGTGCCCCCAGCCGAGAACCGGCGCGCCATAGCAAGCGAGGCGCGAGCAAGGTCATCAAAGACGCCAGACAGCGAAGAGTCGAGGGAGGCGTGGGCAGTAACGGTCATGGGAGGGCGCCCATACGGCGACAGGACCCGCCCGGCGGGGGCACTAGAGGGGTGTCTCCTGCGACAGTTGCTCGATCTCGTCGTCGTACATGCTGCCAAGCTCCCGGATGAACGCCAGCGTGCGGGCCGCCTCGTCCTCGTCGATCCTGCTCATGGCGAAACCGACGTGCACGAGCACCCACTCGCCGACCTTGATCCCGCCGGGCTCGCCCATGACGAGGCCGATGTTGATCTCGCGCCGCACGCCGTCGACGTCGACAACCGCCTTGTGCTCGGCGAGATCGATGATCTCAACCAGCTGACCGGGGATTCCCAGACACATCGCATACCTGCCTTCGTGGGGGAACGAGTACTCGAACCGTGACCATTGTCGCATCTCGAGGCGATCTCGGTGGGCTCCGGAAAAAATCCGCAACTGACACCTGATCTGGATGACTAGCTGGGTGTATTCTACATCTAGTCCTGCGGTTCCAGATAGATGTTCTGAGCATTTAGCGATGGGAGATGGGCCTGTGTGTTTCAAGAATCTGCCAATCGAGTTCGACGCCAGCGGCAAGGCATCACTGCGTGAAGGGGTGGCCAACCCCTACTCGGTGACCACCGCCGAGCCCCGTCGCTACGTGCGCCGCCGCGAAGGCCCCGGCGCGCAGTTGG
>DATLEI010000100.1:0-35349 GCA_035525375.1 Acidimicrobiales bacterium | reverse complement strand
TCGTGACCGGCGGCTCCGACAACGTCAGCGGCTTCTCCTCGCCCGAGGTCGACGCGCGGGTGAAGGCGGCGCGCCTCGAGCCCGACGAGGCCAAGCGAAACGTGACCTACCAGCAGGCCGAGAAGCTGGTCATGGACCAGGTGCCAGTCGTACCGATAGCCCAGTTCCAGACCCACGCGGTTGTCGCCGACCGAGTCGAAGGCCTCCAGCTCTCCGCTTACGGCACGTTCGACGCCACCCAGGTCCGGTTGAAGGGCTGAGCTCCGGCGCGCCCAGGTTCTGTGTGCACACAGCTACCTCAGCGGTAGTTGTGTGTACACAAAACGGTGGGCAATCTCAGATTCGAGCCGCGGCGCCCAACCGGTAGAGTCAGGGGTCCACTCGTCGGAGTGGCGGAATAGGCAGACGCGCTAGCTTGAGGGGCTAGTGCCCGCAAGGGCGTGGGGGTTCAAGTCCCCCCTCCGACACCAACAGTCCGCACCCCCGGCCCCTTTAGGCCGACCTCTGCCAGCGTCACGTTGAGCTTTGGCGCGCCGGCGATGGTCACTTCCAGATGGTCAGGGAATATGACGACTGCCTCGACCAGCTCCTCGACCGGGACGCGCTGCTCCCCTCTCCGTGGCCTCGGCCCAGAAGGTCTCGAGGTCAATACTGCTCAGGATCGTGGCAACCTCTTCGAAGCGTTCTGACAGGTCGCTGAAAGTCCGGAGCTTCTCTTGGCTGACGCCTTCCTCTTCGCGGATCGCTTCAATGGCCGCCGCGATGAGCGCTTCTTCCTCAGCGAAGAACTCCGCCGTGATCCGGTCGGGAGTAGTAAAGCTCCGGGAGCTTGCGACGCTTCGAGCTCACTTCCGTCATGCGGGCAGCGCCGCCCCGAGCGGCCCGGGCCCGGCCCTTCGGTTCCGGGCCCTGGGCGCGCCTCAGCTCTTGCCGGATCGCATCCTGCACGTCCTTGTCCTCGGCGATGATTCCCAAGCCCAGGAGCGCCGCTCTCAGTAGTCCACGGGCCGAGCGGATCGGTTGAGCGCCTCCACGGCCCCGATGGCGACACCGATAGGTCACCCTTCCCTTACGGTTGTAGTGGACCGACGCTGCCCTCCCGCACAGACCGCAGCGCACGCGGCCACTAAGCACGTCCCGACTCCGGCGCCGACCCGGCGCGTGTGCTCGTTGCGCCGCCCCGAACTCCTCAGCGGTGATGATCGCCTCATGATTACCGGGGTACCAGGAGTCGTTGAGCAGGACCTCACCCAGGTAGATACGACTGAGCAGGATCCCGCGCACAGTCGAGTACTTGACGCCGGTCGCCGCCTCGATGTCTGGATGACTCCCGCCCTCGGCGCGAAGCCGGAACATGCGCTGCACGACTGGCGCCATGTCGTTCGGCACCAGCTCGACGTCCAGGAGGTCGTATCCACTCTTAGGCCGGTTCACCCACTTGCCCTGCTTGAGGGCTTGATGAGTTCCCATCCTGACGTTCTCCGCCAGTTGCTCGCGATAGAACTGAGCGAACGATCCCAGCACGTTGTAGAACATCCGACCAGTCGCCGATGAGAGATCGAGCTGCTCGGTCAATGAGTGCAGCCCGATACCAGCATCTCCGAACTGATCGGCCAGCAGAATCAGGTCCCCGAGGTTTCGGGAGAGCCGATCGAGGCCAGATCAGGACGTGTGCAACGTGGCCCGCCTCAACAGCGGCAAGGAGTTGTTGCAGCCCCGGCCGGGCCATGTCCTTGCCCGATCGACCGGGGTCCTCGATGACGGTTACTGGCCCGAGATCCGGAGCGCCGCATAGGCCCTCAGCTTGTCCGCCTGCCCCTCAATGGAGAAGCCCTCGGCGGCTTGCTCGTCCGTCGACACCCGGCAGTACGCCACGGTCAGCACGTCTCTTCCCCTTCCGTCGGCCCTTCTCGGCCCTTGCCTTCGCCAGCCGTAAACCAATAGCGAAGCGCTCCAAGACCAAAACCCTTGACAGCGCCATCCTAAATCGGCCTGCTGAGCCCGGCTTGAGACGCGGGGGGCCAGGACGCGGGCGGAACTCAGGCCGATCCATTGCTGGCGTGCGATGCCCGTGCCCGTTACGGCTGCCCGCTGTCGGTGACCTTCGCGCCCGGCTTCCAAGGGACTAGGCGGGACGTGTGACTTGCCAGCACCAGTTGGGTTGAACTCGAACTCGGTACGCTTGGGTCAGTGCCCATTCAATGCGTCTGCACCATGTGTCTAGGCGGGGCCCTGGTCGCGTTTTCGATCGTCGCTGGCAGCTGGGCGGGTGTCCTTGGGGGTATTGCTGGGGTCGCTGTAGGAGCCGCCGGACTTCCTTTCGCGTTACGGATCCAGCGCGACCGTGACGAGAACGGACCCGACCAGGTCTGGCGAGAACGTCGCGGTCTTTGGGAGCGGGTTGAGGGACGCCACTTTTGGAAGCGGCACTGACGGATGCCTGCCTTGTAAGGCGGACCTCCGGTTACTGATGCGCCGATGCAGTTTGCGGGTGCTGTGTTACAGGAAGCGCACCCTCGACCGGGAAACGTTAGCGGTTGTCGCATTGCGGCGGCTCTAGCCGTCACTCCAAGGGTCACCAGTGGCGCGGCTCATGTCCAGGATGCGTCCGGCGTTATTGGCGAGCCATAACCCACCGCCCAATAGTCCAGCCCCGAGACTGACGCAGCCGAAGGCGAACATCCACATCACCTGTCGCTCGCGCGGTTCGACGCAACCTTCATCGCTGCTCCAGCTAGTCCGAACTAGGACTGAGCCGCAACTCACGCGCTTGCGTTCGGATTCGCTGACGAACTCCGTTGCGGGCGCCCACTTAGGGACGAATCCGACTACCAGTGTCAGGGCAGTGAGGGCGACTCCGGCAAGCATCAACATCCGCGCCGGTAGCTTTCGAGATAGCCGCCGAGGATGCGCGAAGCCGGCCCGAACGGGTGCCACGGCGCCAAGGCTAGTGGCCACGTTCTCTTTCGGGTGGGGCGCGCAGAGGTCACGGGCCTAATCCGCCGGCCAGGGCGCCAGGCGGCCGGCGGGGGTGTGGATCGCTGACGTCCCCCCTCCGACACCACGGACTAGCAGAGAGTGCTGGTTCGCTGCGGCTTCCAACGACGCGCGTGACGGCACCCAGGCAGCCGTCCGACGCCAGCGATCGAGGTGCCCCGATGCGGCGCTTTCAATCACTCGCGGGTCGTGGCCACGGCGACGCGACCGCCGTACGCTCCGACCGTGGGCTCCCCGGGGGTGTCTCGACGTGAGCAGGACGTTCTCGCGGCCCTCGGTGAGCGTCTGACGAACGCAGAGATCGCCAGCCGCCTCTACATCTCCGTGCGAACCGTCGAAACGCACGTCTCGGCCCTGCTGCGGAAGTTCGACGCGAGCAATCGACGGGAGCTGGCGGACATCGCACGTGAGCGGGAGCAGTCACAGCGCGCGAACCGTCGCCGCTCCCCTGTCCGACTCCCATCGACGCTGACGAGCTTTTTCGGACGGAACGAGGAGCTCAGGGGGCTCACCGCCGTGCTCGCCACAAGTCGCCTGGTGACCCTCACGGGGCCGGCGGGCGTGGGCAAGACGCGCCTCGCAGTCGAACTCGCGGCGCGTCTTGCGCCGACGTACGAGGGCGGTCTGTGGTTCGTCGACTTTGCGCGCGCCGCCGATGGGGCAGAGCTGATTGAGACGGTCGCCGCAGTGTTGGATGTCCGGGCAGAACCGGGCCGCACCTTGCGACGAGCCGTCGCCGATCGTCTCGCTGGGGCGAGCGCCCCGTTGCTGCTCGTGCTTGACAACTGTGAGCACGTCGTGGCCCAGATCGCCGAGATTGCACTCGCGGCGCTGGAGGCAAGTGACGTGGTCACGATATTGGCCACGAGCCGTGAACGTCTTGCGGTTCAGGGCGAGCGCGTCCTGCCGCTAGCGCCTCTTGATCGAACGACGGCTACCCAGCTCTTCACTGACCGAGCCACGGCTCTCGAGCCCTCGTTCGCCGTTGATCGAGTCGCGGAGGACGTGATCGGGTCGATTTGTCATCGGTTGGATGGGCTCCCTCTCGCGATCGAGTTGGCGGCCGCCCAGATCGCAACACTGACGCCACAACAGATCGATACCCGCTTGGCCGATCGTTTTGGCTTGTTGCGCGCGCCGCGCCGGGGCGACACGGCCCGCCACGAAGCACTGAGCACGGCGCTCGAGTGGAGCTATGACTTGCTCGAACCTACTGAGAGGGCTGTTCTCGACCGGCTCGGGGTGTTCCGAGGACGGTTCGGCATCGATGCCGCCGAGGCCGTTGTCAGCGGGCCACCCGTCGAGACGACGGACGTGGCCGAAGTGGTGTCGAGACTCGTCCGTAAGTCGCTGGTCGTGGCCGAACGGGTCGGGGACGAGCGGCGCTTCCGCCTCCTCGAATCCGTCCGGGAGTACAGCTGGGCTCGATTGGTCGCGGACGGCGACACGACTCACTGGCAAAACCGTCACCTTGATTGGGTCTTGGGGCTGCTCGATGACGCCGCGAAAGGAGTGACGACCGACGGCCAGCTTGGGTGGTTCGACCGCCTTGACGAGGAGTTGCCCAACGTTGAGGCCGCTCTGGAGTGGAGCGTGCATGACGCTGAGGCGTCTGCCCGAGCCCTGCATGCGGTACAGAACGTGCGGAGCTACTGGTACTCGTGGGGCGTAAGGCCTGCGACAGGTGTCGACGTGGGCTCACCGTGGCGGCTGGAGACAGGGGCGCGCTGGCTCGAGGCAACGGCCGCGGCAGCCGCGGCAGCGGGTCGGGCGCATCAGGCGGCGGCGCTCCTGGACGGCGTGATCGTTATTTTGTTGCATGATCGCGTGACGGCGGCACGGCTTTCGGATGCGGCAGGAGTCGTGGCCGATGATGACCCGCGAGCGCGTCCTTTCGCCGAACTGGCGTCGGCCTTTGTCGCCATCTTCGGCGGCGGCCCCGACGGTGAGCGTCAAGCACTATCAGCCGTGTCGGCCTTCCCTCCTCACGAGCCGCTGCATTGGTGGGCGAAGGGGCTTGTTGCACTCGGCCTGGGGGGAACGGGCCAGGTCGGCCGCGCCGCCGCGGGCTTGCTCGAGGTTTCGCAGGGCTTTCGCGGCGTTGGAGAAGAGCACCTTGCCGGCGCGTGGACGGGGTTGGCGTGCGACTTCCTCCTGGCAAGCGGCGATTCAAGCGCAGGGGCCCAAAACGACTACGCGCAAGAAGTGGCACGCCAGTTTCGCTGCGCGTCGTGCGAGTGCCAGGCTGCGGCCAATCGGGTGCTCGTGCACGGGGAGGTCGATCCAGCCCAACGGTTGGCCTGGTCACGCGAGGCCGTCCGCCTCGCCCATGCCATCGGCGAGACGTGGAACGTCCTCGGCGGTCTAGAGGTGCTGGTTGGCGCCCTTGCCGACGCCGGGCTCCCCGCCGAGGCCCTACTCCTCGGGGCCGCGACCATCTCACTGCGGCGCATGACGGGCTTCGTCCCCCTGATGCCCAGTCGGACGGCCGCAATCGGACGAGGAATCTCGTTGGCGCGAGCAAAGTTCGAGCCCGACGCGGTCGCTGCGCTGGAGCGGGACGGCGCGGCTATGGACTACGAGGCCGCGGTCGCGCTTGCGCTCAGCTGACGGATCCCCAACGGAGAATCCGTGGTTTCCACGGATGACTCGGAGCCGTTCTGACGTCAGGCTGCGCGGAGGTCGAGGCGAACCGGCTCGTCGGGCGAGCCTCCTACAGCTCTCAACGAAAGGAAAAGACCCATGCCCAAAACATCCAAAGAAACCGTGACGAAGGTCATGGACTTCGGAGTCGTCGAAGACCGCTCGGCCGACCTCGACGGGTACACAGTCAATTTCGTGACCGTCAAGCAGACCCATGACATGGCGCCTCTGCTGAAGGGCCTTCCGGGCGGTAACTGCGCCTGCCCACACTGGGGCTACGTCTTCAAGGGTCGGATCACCATGCGCTACGACGGCCGTGAAGAGACCTACGAGGCGGGCGACGCCTTTTACTGGTCGCCCGGGCATGCTCCCGAGGCCGAGGCGGGCACGGAGCTGCTTCAGTTCAGTCCCGCAAGAGAGTTGGCTGAGACCGAGGCGGCCGTGGCCAAGGCCATGGACCAATCACCCGGGCAATAGACGGCTTGCCGGACCGAATTTGATAACCGTGTGACGACGGGAGAGCGAGGAGGAACCCTGACGGAACCTCACTGCGCGAGGCTTGCGATGAGTTCCACGCTGGCGGCATGTCTCACATGTTCGAAGCCTCCGAAAGGATCAACACGATGCGAGTTGTCGTAAGCGAGTTCATGAGCCTTGACGGAGTCGTACAAGCGCCCGGCGGCAAGGACGAGGACACGAGTGGCGGGTTCTCGCACGGTGGTTGGTCGTTCGAGTTTTTCGACCCCGAAGTGATGGGCGCGGTCGTCAACGAGTACGCCGAGCGCAGCGAGGTTCTGCTTCAAGGTCGGCGTACCTATCAGGTCTCGGCGGCCGCGTGGCCCGAGCGCGGTGGTGACCCCTTTTCTGACTGGATCAACAGCGCCCAGAAATACGTCGTGTCCGACACGCTCTCCGATGCGGATCTCACCTGGAGGCCAACGACCATCATCCGCGGCAAGGAACTGGTCGAGAGGGTCTCGGCACTCCGAGCTCAACCCGGTGGCGACATCTACGTCTACGGGAGCTTGGCGCTAGTCCGAGCCCTGATGACGGAAGACCTGATCGACGAGCTCGTGCTGATGATCGAGCCGATCACGCTCGGCGGCGGCAAGACGCTGTTCCCCAATGACGGCGAGGCCCGGAAATTCGAGCTCATCTCGGCGCAAACTGCGAAGACCGGCGTGCAGATCTGTCGCTACCAGCCTCGGCGCTAGGGATTGAGCTTTTTGCGGGCGCGTCGAGGAGTGTCATGGCAGGCTAATTAGCTCCTCGCAGGCTGAAAACGATCAGCTGTGCAGCTGCATCTGGGTGACGACCTTCTCAGTGTTCGAGAGGTCGCCTCCCGGGACTGCGAGGCCCTCGGCAACGCTGGGGTACACGCCGTTGAGGGCATAGACCGCGACGGCGGCGTCTTTGCCGCTGGCCGTCTTCATGTAGCCCGCCTGGCCGCCCGCAACGAACATTGCCGGCATCGGTCCGATCTCGGGTCGGACGCTCAGCCCGCTCTTCACCATGATCTTTCCGTCGTGATTGATGTCGGGCAGGCCCTGCTTGAAGGGTTCAGCGAACGGTTGCCCGTGGACCCATGTGAGCCAACGGATCATCGCCGCCGGCGTAGCCGATGACGGGTCGGCACCCTCGCCGTCGTAGATCATCGCCGTGCCGGGTTCGATGTTCGCCTTAGCGAACTTCGAGATCATCGTTGACAAGCCGTCGTCGCAATCTTGAGAACCAGCCTTCTTGGCGAGAAGGCACATGAGTGTCTCCGCACCCCGGTTGTGACTGACCTTCGTGACCAGCTTGGTGAGCACTGCGGTCGGTGGAGACGTGAGGGACGCCACCTTGTTCGCCTCGCCGTAGGCGCTGTCGGCGGGAAGCGTGCCGCTGGCCGCAGCCAGGGGCGTGTTCACGGTGACGCCAACGCGGCGCAGGGCCTCGATGAAAAGCGCCCGGGCGTAGGCCGCGGGATCGGGCGCGAACACGGCAAGGTTCTGCTGCTGCGAGCCGAGCGGGAGGTTGCCACTTACAACGACGCGGTTGGTCGCCTTGTCGAGGATGGAGCTCACCGTCGACTCGCTGTCCGCTGCGCTCGTGACCGCCTGGTTGACGACCTCGAAGTAGCCCGTCTGCGGAATGGTGTTCATGGAGACCGGATCGCCGGCCGTTGCTCCCGGATTGACGAGGATGTCCATGAGGTTGTCGTTGACCATGATGGAAGTAAGGATTCCCTCTTTGGTCTCGTACGGCTCCCAGAGTTTGTCGTTCACGAGAACATCACCTTGGACCGACGTGATGCCCTTGGCCTTGACCTCGCTAGCGAGCTTGTTCAGCCCGGCGAGCGGGTCGGCTTTCACTGGTTTCACGGCCGAGGTGGCGTAGTAGTACACGTGATCGGCGGGTTCGGTTCCGTACTCCAGCTCACCGTTGAGCACGCCGCGTCCGCCGAGGATGAAGTCGCCGGAGCCAACGAGCACGAGGTCTCCTTGTAGCGAGTCGCCGGCGCGGGCACCGGTGGCGTAGACCGGTGTCTCGAGCGTCGAATCCTGCCCGAACTCGTCGTAGTAGGTACCGACGGTGAACAGCTTGGTCGTCGAGCCGAGGAAATTCAGCTTGTCCTTGTTGTTCGCGTAGAGGGTCGTGCCCGATCCGAGCTCAACGGCATCCCAGCTCCACCCACCGTGCTTGTACGTCGTGGAGTCCACGATGGCTTGCGCCTCTGACGGCAACGCGGGGCCCTGTTTGGCAGGAGCCGACGACCTCGACGAGTCGTCGGTGCATGCGCTGGCAACCAATGCTCCGACCACGAGGATCGAACTGACCAACCACCACGGGGATCGGAATCTTCCTCTTTCGGACAAATTGGTTCCCTTCGTCGGAGGTCCCGAACACTACGTCCGCGCGTCTGACGCTGGGCGCAACCTCGGCGCGCCGAGCAGCGTTTGCGCTAGACCATCGCCACGAAACTTGAACGGGAGGAGCCGAAATGTCATCTCGTACCGGCCTCCGAGTGCGCGCCGTCGTGCTCGTCGTCTCGATCTCGCTGTTGGCCGCGGCGTGCGATTCCGACTCGAAATCTAAAGCCGCGCCGACGACAACCGCTCCGGCGGCGACGAGCGTGGCCGCGTCCGGACTTCCCGATGAGATCAAGGCCGTCATGAGCAAGCCTCGCTACAAGGACGCCACCTGGAGCCTCCTCGCGACTGATGTGAAGACCGGCGAGTCCTTTTACCCGCTCAACGCCGACCTGATGTCGTTTACTGGCTCCACTCGCAAGCTGTTCTCGGTGGGCTCGGCCCTCAATGGCCTGGGCGCTGACCACCGCAACACGACGCCCGTGTACCGCACGGGCACGGTCGACGAACAGGGCAAGCTCACCGGCAACCTCGTCTTGGTGGGCCAAGGTGACCTCACCTTTGGTGGTCGCCGCATCGATGCCAACACCATTGAGGTGACCAACTTCGACCACGGCGACGCCAACAACCTCGACGGCACGGCCCAGCTCACCCCGCAAGACCCGCTCGTCGGGATCGAACAGCTGGCGGCGCAGGTGAAAGCGTCCGGCATCACGACGGTCGACGGCGACGTAGCCGTCGACGACCGCTTCTTCAAGCCCTACCGGGTGCCCAACCAGAACCTGCTCATCACACCGGTCATGGTGAACGAAAATCAAGTCGACGTCACCATCACCCCCACCCAGCCAGGTCAGCCCGCGACCGTCGAGTACCGACCGAAGACTGCTGCATTCGCGGTCGAGAGCAGCATCACCACGGGTCCCCCGGGCAGTCCGAACACCGTCGAGGTCTCCGCCAAGGGCCAGGCCGAATGCCTCGGTCAGGCCGGCTGCAAGGGCATGATCAGCGGCTCCATCCCCCAGGACTTCAAGGCCCCGCTGGGCGGCTATTCGACCATGGTCCACACATTTCGGATCGATGAGCCCAACTCATTCGCCCGCACGGCGTTCATCGAGGCGCTTCAACGTAAGGGAGTGACCGTGTCCGCCGCCCCCGTGACGCCGAACCCCACTGCGGTCCTGCCGGTGAGCCCGACCTACACCGACGACACCAAGGTGGCTGCGTTCGAGTCAGTGCCCTTCGCCCAGCACGCCAAGCTCATCCTGCATGTGAGCCTTAACCTGGGCGCCAACCTGTCACTCAGCCTCTTCGGCGAGTCCAAGGACCAGGACACCATCCAAGGGGCCCTCGCCAACGAGCGCACGACGCTCATCGACCAATATGGGGTGAAAGGCAACCAGTTCGACTTCCCCACCAACGGGAGCGGCTCGCCCGACAGCCAGGCCGCGCCCCGGGCGCTCGTACAAATGCTCACCAAGATGGGCTCCACACCCGTTGCCGCTGATTACGAGGCTGCGTTACCAGTGCTCGGGGTGTCCGGTTCGATGGCCAGCACTGCGGTGAACCTGCCGGCCAAGGGCCACGTGTTTCCGAAGCCCGGGTCGACGGTTATTCCGGCGCCCGACGGCAAGAGCGCCGACTTGAAGGCTCAGAACCTCTCGGGCTACATCGAGACCAAGAGCGGGCGCAGGCTCGCCTACGCCGTCATGGTGAACAACGCCGGTTCGCTATCCCTCGATGCGATTGCCTCGGGCATCGGTGAGGTCTTCGAGGACGAAGGCGTCATCTCCAACTACCTGTACGAGAACCTCTGATCTCGTTCCGGATCCTGAGGTCCGGTGCGCCGGCTGCCCTGGTCGCTTGCGTCATCCTCCTGGCGGCCTGCGGCGCCGGCGATCAGGGTGGGATGGGCTCGCTGGACATTGCCTCGGACGCGTTCGTCTCGGCCGAGGACGGGTGGGCGCCGCACGAGTTCGTCCTGTTGTCGGGCGATTTCGACAACGGCGTGGCCGTCGAAGCCCTCAGACGGGCGGGCGCGCGGTTCATGCTGGTCGATGAGGAGGGGAGGGAGTATCCGACGGAGGAGAGCCTGGCGGCGGGGACACTCGAAGGCCCGAGGGAGCTGTACAGCCCGAACTACGTAGCCGATCCAAAGATCCTCGACAATGGCATCGAGCTCTACGTCGACTGTAAGGGCGTGATCCCGCCGCCGATGGCCGCAACCTTTCGCCGAATCGTTCGTGAGGAGCTGGTACGGGCGCGGATCACGAACGCCAAGGTCAGGAACGCGCCGAACTGAGGGACGCCGGTCCGTCTACTGCGACAGCTGCCCTCGCGCGGCTCCCTGCGGGTACGTCTGCGTGTGCACGTTGACATAGAAGTCACCCGGCCTCGCCGCCATCCGAGCGATCAGAGTGGCTTCGGGGTTTGCGCATCCGGTTGTCGTCGTGTCGCCCCCGGTTGGCGTGGTGAGGGGCACGACGATGTCTCCGCTCTTGCCCCGTTCGGCCTCGTGGATGTGCATCGCCACCGGAGGGTCGAGCTTCTGCACTGTGACCTCGTAGCAGAGCTCGCCCTTGACGATGTTGAGGTTCACCGTGGCCGTCCCGGTCCCGTCCGGGTCGCCGGCAGTTGGAACTTCGGCGGGGCCACTGAGGGTGGTGGTCAGGCGGCTTGCCTGCTCCACCTTGTCCTCGACCTTGTCGGCGATGGTACTGACCGCCCCCCTCACGGTGTCCTCGGCCTCCTCAGCCTCATCGCTGCATCCGACCATGCCCAAAGCCAAGACAACGATCACTCCGGTACCGATTAGCTTCCGCATCCCGACCACTCCTCCCTCGTGAAAGTTGGCGTTCATGCGCCACCAATACGGCTTCCCGGAGCCTATCGGGCGAAGCGAGGTATCAATATGATACCTTCGTCCAATGGCTATGACCTTACGCCTCACTGAGGATGAGCAGACCGCGCTACGCGAGCGCGCTGAGGCTGAAGGTATATCGATGCAGGAGGCGGCGCGCCGGGCGGTCCGTGACTACGTCGCTCAGGGGCAGCATCGCGAGCAAGTGTCGGCGGCAGTGAGGCGAGTGATGGACGCCCACGCCGACGCTCTCGAACGCCTTGGCCGCTGAGCCTGCAGTCGAGTATCTCGATGTTGAAGACCTGATTGCCCTCGCCGTTCACCTGCTCGGCGATCCCCCGCCGATCTGCGATGTGGGCCTTCTCGGTTCAGCGGCGGCCCGTCCCGGAACCTCGGTGTTTGGTGAAGACGCTTACCCCGACCTCTGGTCGAAGGCAGCCGCCCTGCTGCAGTCGATTGTGGAGAACCATCCGCTGATCGACGGTAACAAGCGTCTTGGATGGCTCGCGACTGCCGCCTTCTTGGAACTCAACCGCGTCGCCGCCACAGAGGCGTCAAACGACGACGTCTATGACTTGGTGATCGACGTTGCCGCTGAAGATCGGTCGGTCGACGAAATCGCAACGAGCCTGCGCCGGATCGTCCTCCGCACTTAGGGCGAGCGTCGGATCTCCTACTCGACGCGCGAGGGCCCGGCCAGTCACCGGCCGGGCCCTCGGGATGTCATCACTGCGGCGCCCGTGCCGGTTACTCTCCGGTCGACGGGTCGATCACGGTGGTGACTTGGCTGACAACGTTGGCGGGAAAGCCACCCATCTCGGCGTGCTCGCGCACGTCGGCCTCACCGTTGGCGACGTAGACGCAGTAGATCTTGTCGTTGGTGACGAAGCTCTCGAGCCACTTGGCCCGGGTTCCCATGTTGGCGAGCACTTGATTCGACTTGGCGGAAATGGAGTGGAGCTCGCCGCTGGACAGGGATCCGGCACCGGGTAGTTCCCGCTCGATCACATACTTCGGCATTACTGGCCTCCTTTGTCGGTTATGAACAACTTCACTACCAACGGTAAGGGGGATGGCCCTAGCCGCACATCGGGCGCCATGTGTATTTCCGTCTCGACCCGAATGGGTATTTCGACCCACTACTCCGGGGAGCCGGCGAGAAGGCGGTTCTCGTAGGCGAAGGCAGTCGCCGCCGATCGAGATGAGACATCGAGCTTGGTGAAGATGTTCGAGACGTGCCGGGCCACTGTCTTTTCGCTGATGAAGAGGCCTTTAGCGATGTCACGGTTGGACTCGCCGGTCGCGACGCGTCGCAACACCTCGACCTCCCGCGGGCTGAGGCCGCACGGCACGGCCTTTTCTTGCAGAAGGGCCCGCACGTCCGCGGCGGCGCCTAGGCGTTCGAAGCATGCCCGTGCCGCAGCGCACTCCCTCGCGGCAGCGTCCTCGTCATCGAGAGCCCTATACGCCTCGGCGAGCAGGACCCGAGTGCGCGCCGCCTCGTACGGAGCGTCCAATTCGTGCCACAGGTTGAAGGCGAGCCGGAGGGATGCGAGAGCAGTAACCCCTTGGCCGACGGTGACCCCGACCGCTCCCTGACAGCGGTGGCCCGCGGCGCGCAAGCCGTCGCTGTCGAAGGTCTCCGCGGTATCGATAACCTCCGCCGCCGCCACACTGGCTAACTCGACGTCGCCAGCCGCCAGTGCGATCTCGACCTGTGCCGCGAGCAGCGGTGCTCTTTCGAGGCGACTTCCGGCGAATCCTGCGAGGGTGGCGGCGATCGATGAGGTGGCCGCGCCGGAGCGACCCTGGGCGAGGCGCAGCAATGCCAGTCCTGGCTGAGGGTCTCGTCCCACCTCGTGTGCTTGCGCGTACGCCTCCTCCGCGCCGGCCAGGTCACCCCGTCGGCGACGGATTTCCCCGACCTCGTACCAGCCGTCAGCAACCACGAAGACGTCGATGCCGGTCATGTCCTGACACACACCCAATGCCTCCGCCTCGGCCTGCTCCCACGCGCCGTGCACCTGCAGGATCTCCGCCGTGTGCACGCGGCAGATGCCCGGGTACAGCGAAGCGACGGGAAGCGGCGAGCACCAGCGGCTCGTTGCCTCGGTCCACTCCCGGGCGCGCCGGAGATCGACAAGCTCATGACAGGCGTCGAGCAGCCCGCAGTAGATGGCGCCGGTCCACATCGGTTTGAGCTTGTCCGACAGTGCCGCCAGCATGGCCTCGTCGAGCAGGGCGCGCCCTTCCCTGACCCGGGCCTGCTTTACGAGTGCCCGGCCCTCGAAGAAGACGCCGAGGGCGACGAGCGTGTCGTCGTCGAACCGTCGACCGAGATCCTGCATACGGCGCGCCGTGACGATGGCGGCGTCGAGGTCACTGCCCATCAGCCGTGCGCTTTCGAGGTAGAGCGGGTAGCCGTGCTCGGCGCCTTCGGTGGTCGAGCCGAGGAGTCGGTGCGATCGGGCCAGCCACCCGTCCGCCTGCGCGCCGTCGCCTCGTAGACGCAGATAGATGGCGAGCATGAACGCCGAGAGGGCGGCCCTTGCCGCCGAGCCCGCTTCGAGATGCAGCCGGTACGCCTCGGTGTAAGAGGCGATCACCTCGTCGGGGAGGCCGAGCCAGTGAGCGGACTCGGCCAGCGCATCCTGATCGTCGGCGCCCATTTCCTCGCACGCCCGGAACGCGTCGTAGGCGGCCTGCCAGTCACGGCGCCTGAATGCGTCATGCGCTCGAGTCGACGCTTCCACAGACGCCATTCTGCCCTCGTCCCGAGTCCTAGATCGCTACCGGGGCGATGACATCAGCGCGCCGATCGTCTCATTGCTCACCGGCGCGTACTCCCATACATCGACGCCGACGTTGATCATCCGCTCATGCTGTTGCCAACGTTCATGGACGTGACCGTGCAGCAGCCACCCGCCGGTATCAACAGGTCGGTGCTCCAGGTAGCGGTCCTGGTCCTGGCTGTCACCTCGGTAGGGGAAGTGGCATGCCCGCACCGACGTGGCGCCGACGTCGAGGGCCACCTCACCCTGGTGCACTTCATCGAACCCGGCCCCGACGTAGCGCTCGGTCCAGCCCCCCGAGCGGCGACCGTGACCCGCCCAGCAGCGATCGTGGTTTCCGGCCACGAGCAGCTTGCGGCCAGCCAGTTGGCCGATCAGTGACAACGTGTAGTCGATACGGCCGAGGGCGACGTCGCCCAGCACCCACACGGTGTCGGCATCGTCGACAACTGCGTTCCACCGGTTGATGAGCGCCTGGTTCATCTCGTCGACGTCTCGGAACGGTCGGGCGCAGTAGCGGATGATGTTCTTGTGCCCGAGATGCAGGTCGGCAGTAAACCAGGTGGTCATGCCTTAGCCGGCTCGCGCCTCACTCAACATTCCGATCAGCTCTTGGCGCACGTCATCGCCGGTGACCTGTTCGTTCCGAAACCCGATCCGCAACGCCTCGCGCCGGTTGTCACCTGATTCGGCAATGACCTCGAACCCGTAGCGGTCAACGGCGGTCATCGCGGCCGTCACGACCTCCGGCGCGCCAGCGAAGTAGTTACACAGCGTGACGAGTGCGTCGGCGTGATCGGTGTTCATGTGACCGATGATCCCGTTGGCCGACGTGGCGAGGGGATCGGGTGCCGCAGCCGCATACTCGGAGAGATCGATCCAGCTCATGCGCCCGAAGCCACCGACGTAACGGATTGACGTCACCTCCAGGCGGAGGCATTTGAAGTCGCCGTAGTCGACGTAGAACGCGCCGGAATTGGCCTCCAGGTACCCAGCGCGCGCCGCGACCAACTCATCGGGATCGGTGACCTGGCTCACCACGCCGAGCAAGGTGACCCGCCCGGATGCCAGCGGATCCGCGCCGGCCGGTGTGTCCTCGAGGACCAGGAGGCTGGCGCGCGGATCGGCCTCGAGGTTGCGGGTGTGCTCGGCCATCGTGCTGACGAAGAACGACGGCCGCCCGCTCGGATCCAGCCCGAAGGTGACGACAGAACCAAAGGGAGTGCCTGCCGGTTCTAACGCGATCGTGGACAGCGCGCCCCGGGTCTGGGCGGCAATGAGGGTGCGAGCACGCTCGGCGTGGCTCGGCTCGGGCGCTCGCGGCGCCACTGGCCGGCCGGGGTCGTCGTTCGGCGGTTCCCAACCAGGGATGACGTGGCCGGTGGTCATCGCCCGTAGCTCAGTCCGAACCCGAAGGGGTAAAGCACGGCAGTAGACGGCGGTGGTTGGGTCACGGTAACGGGAAGCTTGCCAGTCGGGTTCACCTCACCGAACAGCACCCGGACGGACGCGTTCAGGGTCACGGCCTGGTAGCTGTACACCGCGAGGAACCCTGCGACGCCAGGAAGGTAGGCGGCGTCGTACGGCCCGTTTTGGGCAACGACGACGACAGGTTTTCCTGTCGCTACGAGAGCCTCGACCAGCTTCGCCTGGTCATCAGGGTCGCCCCCCCACACGTTGTACGTCGACGCGATCACGACATCGTTCTGGTGCGCCAGCGCGACTGCCTGGTCGATCTGGGACTGGGTCGGGTGGAAACCCGTTGCGAACTTCGTGGTCGGCACGCCGCGCGCAGTGATGCCGGCGGCCAACGTATCGACCGACGGCAGGCTTGCCCCAAGTGTCAATCCGGCAACGAGCACCTTCTTGGTGGGCTCGGCCGCCAGCGGCAAGACGTTGCCTCTGTTCTTCAGCAGGGTGATGGAGCGCTCGGCGGTCTGCTGGGCGAGCGCGAGATGCGGGGGAGTGCCGACGACGCTGCTCAGGCGCGCCGGACCCGCGAAGGGGTTGGCGACAAGCCCCAAGCGCCACTTCTCCCGGAGGATGCGGGTCACCGACTGGTCGAGGCGTGCCACCGTGATTTGACCGCCCTGGACCGCGGCAATGACTCCGTTGTACGCCGCGTCGAGGTCGGCCGCGCCGGACGACGGCGCCTGCTCGAGGAGCTGATCGTTGCCGGCGGTAATTGCCTTCACGGCGACCTGCGCCGGCGACAAACCAAGCGACTTGATCGCGCCGGCCTGCAACGCGTCGGTGATGACGACGCCGTCGAACTGGACCTGATTCCGCAGCAGCCCCGTCACGATTGTCGGGCTGAGGCTGGCCGGGATCCCGGAGGGGTCAACGTTGGGCAGGCTGAGATGACTCGTCATCACCTGCTGGGTGCCGGAGCCCTTCGCCGCAAAGAACGGCGGAAGGTCGATCTGTCGGAGCTGTGCGAGCGTGCGGTTGGAGACGACCGGTCCGCTGTCGGTATCGCCCCCGCTACCCAGGCCAGGGAAGTGCTTCGCCGTCGCGGCCACTCCCGCGCCGCGGTTTTGGAATCCGAGCACCTGTGCCGCGCCGAAGTTTGAGACGAGGTTCGTCTGATCACCGAATGCTCGGGCACCGTCCGCGGTATTGAGGGGATTGGTATTGACGTCGACGACCGGAGCCAGGTCGGTGTTGACGCCCACGGCGCGCAATTCCTCTCCCATCACCAGTGCGTTCTGGTAACCGAGCGAGAGGTCGCGGGTCGCGCCCAGAGCCATGTTGCCCGGGAAGACAGTGGCCGGTGGACCCACTCGGACCACCAAGCCGCCTTCCTGGTCGGTGCTAATGAGTGCGGGCACGGGGCGCGGCTGGGAGGTGGCGACCTGCTGGATTCCGTTGGACAGCCCGAGAACCTGAGCCGGGCTCTGTACGTTCCCGCCGAAGTAGATGATGCCGCCGAGGTGGTACTTCTCGATGAGTTGCGTGAAATTTGCGACGCCGTAGGCGGCCTGGTTCGCCTGGACAGCGGCCGGGGCCGGGTCGTCCACCGAGTGGCCGGCGGCGTTGACCACGAAGAGCTGCCCGACCTTCTCCGGCAGAGTCATGGCCGCCAGTGTGGATCCGATCCACGCGTCCTCCGGAGATGGCGCGCCGGACGCCTGCGACGCCAGGGGCACCGGCAGCACGAGCCCAATGGCGACGAAGGCCAGGAGAAACAAGCGAATGGGGTGTCTCAAAAGTCTTGTCACGATCAACCTTCCGGGTCTCGCGGTGTAGTGATCGTAGGGCGGTGAGTACCGTCCTGGCGTGGGCATCTACGTGGCTTTGCTTCGCGGCATCAACGTCGGCGGGCGGGCCAAGGTGGCAATGAGCGAGTTGCGAGGACTTTTCGACGATCTCGGTTACCCCGGCGCCAAGACATACATCCAGAGCGGCAACGTGGTGTTCACCGCCTCCCTGCGGACTCCGGCCCGGGCGGCCAGCGATATCGCCGCACGCATCGAGAAGGACTTGGGCGTCCGTTGCAGCGTGCTGCTGCGAACTGGCGCTGACATCGCAACCGTGCTGAAGGGCAACCCCTACGTCTGGGCCAAAGCCGAGCTTTCCCAGCTCTACGTCACCTTTCTCGACACAGCACCAAATCGTACGAAGGCAGCTGAGCTGATGGTGCCCAAGGGCGAGACTGCGGAGTTCACGATCGCGGGGCGGGAGATCTACCTCCGTTACCCCGACGGCTACGGCCGCACCAAGTTCAACAACACGTACATCGAGAAGCGGCTGGGCGTAGTGGCAACCACCAGAAACTGGAACACGGTGACGAAGCTGCACGAACTGGCATCGACCGACAGTCAGGCCTAGTGGCTGCTCGTCGCATCTCCTGTGCTCACTGCGGCGACACCCATGAGACGGTCGCCGAAGTACGCACGTGCTGGGATAGAGCTCAGACCCACACGCCGACCGAGGCGGCGCCGACCGCTGGTCGCGCAGAAACCTCGCCGAGAGCGACGTATTCGCACACCAAGCCTCGTGCGCTCGGTCGCAACGCCATCGTCTCGGCAGGCGGCGCTATTCCCGAGGCGTGGAGCGCCTGCGCGACATTTGCAGTCGATCTCGGTGCGGCGGTACCCGACGATCGACTCGCCGACCGCCTGCTCGAACTCGCTCATAGCCGTACGTCTGTCGTGTTCCGGTGCGACGCCGATACGCCGGCCGACGAGTACGAGCGCGGCTCGCCGTGGAAGCTCGCTCCGAGCTTCCGGTTCGAGGGTGAGCTAATACGTCACCTGGTCCACACCAACTCTGTTGATTTTCGAGGACCGACTCCCCGCTTTCATCCAACGGAGATGGCGCTTGATCTCGGTGCCGGGCCCAACGCGTCGGATGAAACGGATGTCGTCCTGCCGGACGGAACGCCCGCCTTCTGCGACGGGGGCCCGCCCACCTTCTTGACCGGGGCTGAACTGGGCGTTCCTGGCGCGGCGGTGCTGCATAGGGTCGCCCTCGAGCACGGTTCGCTCGTGCCGTTCGTGACCAACGCCAGCACTGCCGAACTCGCGCCGGATCAGATGGCGGCCGTCACGCTCCTGGGCGGAGGCGCCAGGATCATCGCCCCTGCCGGCTCGGGCAAGACCCGGGTGCTCACGGAGCGCGCCCGGCACCTCCTGCGTAACTGGCAACTGCCAGGGTCGGCAGTCTGCCTGGTTGCCTTCAACCGGCGCGCCGCTGAGGAGATGCGGGACCGCACGACCGACCTTCCCGAGCTCCAGGTGCGCACCCTCAACTCGCTCGCCCTCGCCATCCTCAACGGCACGCCACCCTTCCGGCCGCGAGGCGTCCGCCTGCGCACGATCGACGAGACTGAGGTTCGTAATCTCCTCGCAAAGCTGGTCGACCTTCCTCGCAGAGTGAGCACCGATCCCGCCGCCGCGTGGCTGGAGGGTCTGTCGGCTGTCCGGCTCGGGCTGCGTGACCCCGCCGAGGTCGAGGACGAGTACGGCGGCGACCTCGACGGGTTGGCTCGCGTCTTCGATCTCTATCGAGCCCTTTTGGCCGACAAGGGTGTCCTCGATTTCGACGAGCAGATCTATGGTGCGGTCGAGGCGTTGCTCACCGAGCCCGAGACGCGCCGAGCCACCCAGCGGGTGTGTCGCCTGCTCTTGGTCGACGAGTTTCAAGACCTGACGCCGGCCCACGTCCTGCTCATCCGGCTGGCCGCCGGACCCGACAGTGCCGTTTTCGGTGTCGGCGACGACGACCAGACGATCTATGGCTACGCCGGCGCGTCCCCGGAATGGCTGCTGCGATTCGGCGATTTCTTCCCCGGCTCGGCCGCTCATGCCCTCACGGTTAACTACAGGTGCCCGCCCGCCGTCGTGGCCGGGGCCGACCGGCTCCTACAACGCAACCAGCGCAGGGTTCCCAAGCAGATCAGCCCCAGGCCCGGTAGGCCCAGTGCGCCCGAGCAACTCCAGGTCCTCCCGGTGACCGAGGACGCCAACGCTACAATGGCAACCGCAGAGCATGTCCGCGACCTCGTCGACGCGGGCGCCTCGCCGGACGAAGTTGCCGTCTTGACAAGGGTCAACGCCTCACTCGCGCCGGTGCAGGTCGCTCTCCGGCGGCTGGGCGTGCCGGTACGCAACGTGCTCGACGATGCCTGGCTGCAACGGTCTGGTGTTCGCGCCGCCCTCGCCTGGCTCCAGTTGGCTGCGGCACCTGAGCGACTTCGAGGCGCTGATATAGCCCTAGCGGCGCGCCGCCCGCCCCGCGGCATCTCGCCTCGCGTGCTCGAGTGGATGTCGGAGCAAGGAAGTGCAGCCGGCCTTCGCGCCCTGGCTGGCCGACTATCCGGCCGAGATGCCCCCAAGATCGAAGGCTTTGCCAGAGATCTCGACCAGCTCGCCCTACTCACGAGCCGGGGCCGCCCGGCCGCGACCGTCCTCAGGACGCTCCGGGACGAGGTCGGACTCGACCGCGCCATGCAGTCGCTGGAGGCGGCGCGCCGGCGCGTCGACCGCTCGGCCCACACCGACGATCTCGATGCCCTGGTGGAGCTGGCCTCCCTCCATCCTGAGGGGGCCACGTTCGAGAGGTGGTTGCGCGAGGAGTTGCGCCAGCCGACTGTGCACGACGGGGTCATGCTTGCCACCGTCCACTCCGTCAAGGGCCGAGAGTGGCGCCACGTCGTCGTGCACGCCGCAACGGCTGGTCTGATGCCGCACCGGTTGGCGTTCGACGGCGAGGAAGAACGGCGCGTCTTTCATGTGGCGGTAACGAGGGGCGTCGAGACGGTGACGGTTGTCGCCCCCGACCCACCGTCGCCATTCGTCGCCGAGCTGTTTCGTGATCCTGTCGACGATCCTCGGCCGCAGCCACGGCGCCAGCCGGTGGCCGCGCCACCGACCCGGCCGGCCAAGACTGCGGCCAACCGGAGCCCGTCAGCGGACCCGGCGGCCTCGGAGCGAGCCGGCGTGTTCCTGCGGCAATGGCGCCGCGACCGGGCTCGCACCGACGGGAAGCCGGCCTTCACGGTGCTACACGACACGACGATCGACGACATCGCCGCGGGCCTTCCGACGTCTTTCGCCGCGCTGGCCGAGATCAAGGGGATCGGGCCGGCCAAGCTCGAGCGATTCGGCGACGAGATTCTGGCCGCCGTGGAGCAAGCGGTCGCCCCGAACTGAGCGACCGCCTACCCCGGGGTAAACTGAGGAGACCCCGGACGGGCGCGGATGGCGATCCCCGGGCTACACATCGGTGTGGATCATTCGTTCAACCACAGAGGCAGCGTCTCCCCGGCCAGCGTTGATGGCTGCGCGCCGTCACCCCCTTCGGGAGACTCCAATTGACGCCCTATGAGGTTCTTGGAGTGTCGCCGAAGGCCTCACCGAAGGAGATAACCGAGGCCTACCGCACCCTCGCCCAACTTTTTCATCCTGACAAGCACATCGAGAGTCCCGACAATGTGCGCCTCGAGGCGGAGCGTCAAATGAAGCGGGTGACCGAGGCGTACGCCATGGCTCGGAAGGGCGGCGCGAGCAGCACGGTCGAGGTGCAGCAGACCGAAGCGGCCTGGGAGGCGATGGCGCGCGAGCGGGTGGCTCGCGCGGCAAAGGGTGTGCCCTGGCAAGATGGGGTGCGGGCCCGGGCGATGGCCGAGGCGCGGGCGAAGGAGGCCCGGCGGGAGCGAGAACGGGCTGCGACGAACGGCCAGGCTGTGCCCCGACCGAAGAACCGGCGCGACCCCCAGATCTTGTACGGGATGGGTGAAGCGCTGCACACGAACAAGTTGCCCTGTCGGGAGTGCCAGAGCATCCAATGGCTTCCCGACGGTTGGAAAGACCGCCTACTCGACACCAATTACTTCTGCTCGGTGTGTGGCCGCCTCTTGCTCGCGAGGTAAATGCCGAAAACATCTACATGTTTTAGGCACTCTTTCGCCCTCCTAGAGTCCCCCATATGATGAGCCCGCCAGGCTCGCGGGGAGCCGGTTCGAGGAGGATTTGATGGCTCTGCTGTGGATTGCGAACGCGCTCCTACTACTGTTGATCGCGCCCATCGTCATCATGTTGCTCAACCGGGTGTTGCGCCCGACGTTTGAGATCAAGCACTACGTCGAAGACGTACTCGAGCATGGTGTGTTGCTGTCCGGCACCCTCGACTGCGTCCCGAACCTGATCCGCACCTGCGAGCTCACCGGGATCGCCAGGCTGAACGTCACCCGTTACGGCCTGGCCCTCGCCCGGCTGCTTCCCGACTGACAAAACCAAACACCCTGTAGAAGTCCCGACCGACGGATTACAAAACCGGCAGAAGGAGCGAACGAGAAATGGGCTTGGGATTGAGTGCAGCGACGATCGTGCTCTTCGCGATCGTTGCCATCGTCGTTGCAGTCCTCGCTATCTACCTCACCACGATTGCGGTAATCCTGCGAGGTGTGAGTTTCAACCTCGGCACCGTCCTCGTTGGTGTAAGAGCTATTGGCCGGCAGGTTGAGCCGGTTCCGAAGTATGTCGCCATCATCCTCAACGACGTGCTGGCTATCGACCAGGCGGCCAAGCAGCTCCTGGCCTGGGGCGGTGGGCCCGAAGCGGGCGACCGCGTTAGCGGAATGCCCGCCTTGCGGCCGTAGGCCATCCGACTCGATCGACCACTTCGAACACAATTAGCGGAGAAAACAGGAGGACGCCGAATGCGCAGGAAGGCCAAGGCAGCAGCAGCGGCCACGGCGACACAGGCCGCCAACGCCGACCCGAACGGCTCACAGCCAGCAGAACCAGAACCCACGATGGTTGACCAGCCCGTCGAGCCGACGGCGCAGACGGAAGCGGCCGCGCCGCCTCCGCCACCGCCGGCTGCTGATGCCGCGCCGGTGCCCACCGGCCCTCGTCCCGACTACAGCACGACAGGCGACGGCGGTGACCCCCGCGACTTCACTGTCAAGCGTTACCTTGACCTCGGTGACCTGTTCACCAGCCCCCGGAACATGAGCGAGGAGGAGCGGCAGCGGATGGCTGCGGCCGACTTCCAGGCTGCTATCTCTCCCGCCTTTCGCACCCGTGAGGACGGGCCGCCTTCGGCGGCGACTCCCGACGACGCCGTCCGTCAGTTCGTAGAGGCGACGGGTGAAGCGTTGCCTGATCCCGGCGCGGGCAACCAGGGCAACATTTTCGGCAATGAGGCAACTGCGTACATGCGGCTCCGCAAGCAATTCAGCAAGAACATCGGCCGCGCCGGCGGTTCGTGGACCGCGCCTCCCGGGCTCATGCCCGGCGCGCCCGCCGACGGTGGGCAGCATCGAGTGTTTTACCCGCGCGGCTCCTGACCGCCAGTTTGGCCCTGCCTCCTGTCGAACCCGTAACCTGCCGCGCCCGGTAACGCGCCGGCATCGATGCCTAGAAAGGCAAACAACCGTTGACGACGTTCAAATGGACAACCGATAGCACCGTTGAGCTCAGTGCCACCTCGAGCATGCACCCCATTCACGGGGAGTTACACGACATCCGGGGCGAAGCCACTCTTGAGGTTGCCGACGGCGCCATCAAGCTCGAACCGGCTCCGACTGGGTTCATTGAGGCTGATGTGGATTCACTCAAATCGGGCAAGAAGCTCGAGGACAAGGCCCTGCGCAAGCAGGTCGAGGCCGACAAGTACCCGACCATCCGCTACGAGGTGCGCAGCGCTGAGGGCGGCCCCGACGTCTTCAAGATCGCCGGCGCGTTTACGTTCCACGGCATCACCCAGGAGTTCATCGAGGAGGCCACGGCGACCGTTGACGGCGACACGCTCAAGGTCGAGGCCGAGCACACCTTCGACATCCAGGACTTCGGTGTCAAGCCCTTCAAGATCCTCATGCTGAAGGTGCACCCCGACGTGAAGCTGGTTCTCCACCTCATCGGCAAGGCCTAAACCCGGCTCGTCTGGCTAGGCAGGTGTCGCTGCTGCGATGCCTGCCTGGCCCACGCTTATGCCGCCGTCGTTTGGCGGCACCCGCTCGTGGACCAGGACCTTCAGGTCGCTTGCTTCTAGCTCGCCGACGACGATCGTTGTCAGGCGGGCGTTTTGGAACACCCCTCCGCTCAGGGCGACCGTGCCGATGCCGTTCTCGGTGGCGAGCTCCCGGGCTGCTTTCGCGGCTGCTTTTCCTAAAGCAGCGTGGAAGCCGGCCGCTATTACTGCGGCTGCGGTTCCTCGCTCGCGTTCTTTGATCACTGTCCTGATCAGGCGCGCCGGGTCCAGCACGAGCATCCCTTCGACTCGGCTCTGCTCCATGTCGTAGGTGGGCGCCTTATCGGGGAGGACACTCGACGCGAGGGCTTCCAGCTCTATAGCTGCCTGGCCCTCGTAGGTGACCTTGTTGCGAACCCCGAGTAAGGCGGCGGAGGCGTCGAAGAGGCGGCCCGCACTCGATGTCGTGATCGTGTCCTCTCGCTGGATCATTCGAAGAACGGCGGGCCAGCGCTCGTCCGTCTGCCTGCCGACGTCAGATGCCGCGCCGGCGCCGGCGGCTGCATACGTCCACGAGAGCGCCATGCGCCACGGTTCCCGGATGGCTTGGTTCCCGCCGGGTAGAGCGACCTGGCGCAGGTGTCCGACGCGGCGGTAGCTGGTGAGGTCCGCGATCAGGAACTCGCCACCCCACAGGGTGCCGTCCGGGCCCATTCCGAGACCGTCGAATGCGATGCCCAGCACGGGCTCTTCGTGCCCGTGCTCGACGAGGCACGAAGCAATGTGGGCGTGATGGTGTTGCACGGCCAGCCCCGCGACGTCGAGGTCGGCAGCGAACTTGGTCGAGAGGTATTCAGGGTGAAGGTCGTGAGCGACTACCTCGGGCGAGACACCGGTGAGGCGGCACAGATGGTCGATCGCCTGAAGGAACGATTGGTAGGCCGCCAGGTGCTTCAGGTCGCCGATGTGGTGACTCGTGATCACGTTGTCGCCCTTGGCGACCGACACCGTGTTCTTCAACTCCGCGCCCACTGCCAGTACCTGGCGCGCCGTTGGCCGGCTGAGGTGGATGGGCTCCGGCGCGTACCCCCGGGACCGTCGCACCAATTGGGTCGCGCTCGTTCGTCGGGGGAGCGAGCGGACGACGCTGTCGTCGCAGCGGATTTCAATGGCTCGGTCGTGCAGGAGGACGGCGTCAACCATGGGACCGAGGCGCGCCAGAGCATCGCTGTCGTCGTGCGCGATGGGCTCATCGGAGAGATTCCCGCTGGTCATCACGAGGGGACGGCCGACCCGGCTCAGGAGAAGGTCATGCAACGGCGTGTAAGGAAGCATGAGGCCCAGCTCGGGAAGGCTCGGCGCGATCTTGTCGCTGATCGACGCGCTCTCGATCTTGTGGGCCAGAACGATGGGGCGCCGCGGCGAGCTAAGTACCGCAGCGGCGGCAGCCGGCAGGTCGCATAGCGCGCGCGCCGCGTCGACGGTCGAAACCATGACCGCGAACGGCTTGTCATCGCGCGCCTTGCGCCGCCGCAATTCCGCCACCGCCTCCTCATTCGTGGCGTCGGCGGCGAGGTGATAACCGCCCAGCCCCTTGATGGCGAGGATCCTGCCGTCGACCAACATCGCGGCGGCCACCTGGAGGGCATCGCCTTGCTCGCCGAGGAGACTTCCGTCAGGCGCGACCAGCCGAAGGTGAGGCCCGCAGACGGGGCAGGCGTTGGGCTCGGCGTGGAAGCGCCGGTCGGACGGATCTTCGTACTCGCGCCGGCAGTCGTTGCACATCGCGAACGGTGCCATCGTCGTCGAGGCCCGGTCGTACGGGATGGAGCGGATGATGGTATATCGAGGGCCGCAATTGGTGCAGTTGATGAAGGGGTACTCGAAACGCCGGTCATCGGGATCGTAGAGCTCCGCCAGGCAATCTGCGCAGGTCGCCACGTCGACGCTCACGGCTACCGCCGGCGCGCCTTCGGCGCGGCTGTCGACGATTTGGAACCCGGCAGGAACATCGTCGTCGCCCTCTACGGGCTCGGACTGAAGGCTGGCGATGTGTGCCAGCGGCGGCGCCTCGTCCGCCAGCCGCCGCTCCAAGGCCTCTAGCGCCTCGACCGGACCACCCACATCGATCACAACGCCCCGGCTGTCATTGGCAACATGTCCGGACAAGCCAAGTTCGACTGCGAGGCGGTAAACGAAAGGCCGGAACCCGACACCCTGAACCGTGCCAGTGACTCGCAGACGCCGGCGGTGACGGGTCAGCAGATGCGGGGGAGGGGGTCGCCCACGAGCATGTCGACGATTCGGTTCCCTCCGAAACCGGTGTTGAGGACCACGATTCCGGGCGGGTCGTCGCGGATCTCGCCGATGACCGCGGCAGCTTCACCTAGCGGATGGGCGCGGAGGGCGGCTAGCGCGGCGTCCGTCTCCTCAGCAGGAACGATGGCAAGGAGCTTGCCCTCGTTCGCCACGTAAAGCGGGTCGATCCCAAGGATCTCGCACGCGCCGTTGACCACCCCGCGGATCGGCAACGACGACTCCTGCAGCACCACCGCTACTTCCGCCTCGCGAGCCAGTTCGTTGCAGACCGTGGCCACGCCCCCGCGCGTGGGGTCGCGCAAGAAGCGAGTGTTCGGCGCCGCGGCCAGCAGTTTCTCGACGAGCTCGTTGAGAGGTGCCGTGTCAGAAGGGATGTCGCTATCGAGGCCAAGATCCCCTCGGGCGATCATGACCGACACGCCGTGGTCGCCGATGTAGCCCGAGATCAACACCTTGTCGCCGGGCTTCACCGACTTGGCAGTCAGGTTCACTCCGGCCGGCACCACACCGACACCGGCTGTATTGATGTAGACGCCGTCGGCCGCGCCCTTGTTCACGACCTTGGTGTCACCGGTGACGATCTGCACGCCCGCCTTCGTGGCCGCAGTCGCCATGTCGGCAACGATCTCTCGGAGCTCGTCGATCGAAAACCCGTCCTCGATGACGAACGCAGCCGAAATCCACGATGGCGACGCGCCCATCATGGAGATGTCGTTCACGGTGCCGTTGACGGCAAGGTCGCCGATGGAGCCTCCGGGGAAGCGGCGCGGCTTCACCACGAATGAATCGGTGCTGAAGGCGATCCGGTCGCCGGATGGAAGCGGCAGCACGGCCCCGTCGGACATTGCCTCCAGCGTCTCGTTCCGGAACGCCTCCACGAACACGGCATCGATCAGCGCGGCCGAGGCCTTGCCTCCCGCGCCGTGCGCGGAGTTGATGAAGTCGTCCTTCAGGCGGGGGCGACGGCGACGGAACGCCTCGATGCGCTCCAGGACGACGTCTTCTCGCGAGAAGTCGCCATCGTGGCCATGATCCTCAGAAGCACCGTGCTCGGAAGGGCGGTCCTCAGACGCGCCGCCTTCGTGATCGTCGCCATCGGTCATGCCGACTTAACCGGGATCGTCTGGGCGCGGGTGAAGCGGCCGTAGTTGTAGTAGGCCGCGCAGGCGCCCTCAGAGGACACCATGCAGGTGCCGATGGGCGTCTCCGGTGTACATGCCGTACCGAAGACCTTGCATTCCCATGGCTTGATGACGCCCTTCAGGACCTCGCCGCACTGGCAGGCCTTCGGATCGGCGACCCGCACGCCGGGCACATCGAAGCGCAGCTCGGCGTCCCAGTCGGAGAAGTCGTCGTTGAGCTTGAGCGCCGACTGGGAGATGAATCCCAATCCGCGCCATTCGAAGTGCGGACGAAGCTCGAACACCTCGGCCAGGATCTCGAGAGCCCGGGGGTTGCCCTCGTCGTGGACGGCGCGGGTGTACTGGTTCTCGACCTCGCATCGGCCGTCGCGAAGTTGGCGGAGCAGCATCACGATCGACTGGAGGATGTCGAGGGGCTCGAACCCGGCGGTGACGAGCGGCTTCTTGTAGACGCCCGGCACGAAGCGGTACGGCCGGTTGCCAATCACGGTCGACACGTGTCCTGGGCCGAGAAAGCCGTCGAGGCGCAGGTCGGGTGATTCGAGAATGGCCTTGAGCGGCGGAACGATCGTGACGTGGTTGCAGAAGACGGAGAAGTTGCGGACGTTGCGCTCCTTCGCCTTCATCAGCGTGACCGCGGTGGACGGAGCGGTGGTCTCGAACCCGACGGCGAAGAAGACGACCTGGCGGTCAGGGTTGGCCTCAGCGATCTTGAGCGCGTCGAGGGGGGAATACACCATGCGGACGTCCGCGCCGCGAGCCTTGGCCTCGAGCAGGTTGCCGTCCCCACCGGGCACTCGCATCATGTCGCCGAAGGACGTGAAGATCACGCCTGGCGTCTCTGCGACAGCGATGGCGTCATCGACCCGTCCCATCGGTATGACACAGACCGGGCACCCCGGACCATGCACCAGCTCGACACTCTCCGGCAGCACGTTCTCGATTCCGTGCTTGTAGATCGTGTGGGTGTGGCCCCCGCAGACCTCCATGAACTTCAGGCGCTCGCCGTCGGGGACCAGCCCTGCCGCCAGCGCCTCGATCTGCTCCACGGCGACCCGGGCCGCGGCGGGGTCTCGATACTCGTCGACAACTCTCATTGCGGGACCCTTTCTGATGCTGTCGTGTTCATTGTCGCACCTCGAGTACGACTTTCTCTGTTGGGGCGAGACCGTCGTAGCGAAGGAGGAGATTCACCAGGAGCTGCCGAACCTCGCGCAACGAGTCGACCGACGACTGCAGGGCAACCTGCCCCGCGTCGGTCAGCACGTAGGTACGGCGCGCCGGGCCCGACTGGGACGGCTCCCACCATGACGACACCAGTTCCTCGCGTTCCATCGCTCGCAAGTAGCGGTACAAGCCACCGGGCTCGGCCCCGTGAATTCCCAGCTGGCGAACGTGCTCCAGGAGCTCGTAGCCATGAGACGGGCCCTCAGCGAGAAGCAGGAGGAGGCATGGCTTCAGGTAGTGCCGGGGAAGTGTGCCGGTGCTGGCCTCCCGGCCTGTGGGCGTCATCGGCCTGCGAATCCTCCTATCCGGCGCACCTAAATGGAATCCCGGTACAGACAGGATACATCTAGCTGACGCCGTAGAGGGCCTTGAATCTCAGGCAGAATGAAGGCTCGATTGCGACGGGAGGGGGAACAGCCAATGGCGCGTCGCTGAGCAGGTCAAGACGTGTCGCCCGGTCGGGCGACGATGACCGCCAGGGCCGCTGCTTTCCTCGCGCGGCTGGCTCCCTGAGCCTCTCTTCCTGGCGGTCCGATAATCGCCAACCAGGATGAAGGAGAACTCAATCATGTCACCCACCCCGTCCCCCCTAGAGGCGCTAGCGCCCGTCATCGAGGGCGTCGTCGCCCCCAAGGCTGAGGAGATCGATCGCGACGGCACCTACCCGCGCGCTGCTCTTGACGCCCTCGGAAAGGCCGGCCTACTCGGCCCCCAAACCCATCGCGCCGCCGCCGAAATCGTCGAGGAGCTGGCCCGCAACTGTGCCTCCACGGCAATGGTCGTGCTCATGCACTACGCCGGCGCGGCCGTCATCGAGGCCCATGGCCCGAAGGACGTGAAGGAGCAGATTGCCGCTGGACAGTATGTAGCCACGCTCGCCTTCTCGGAAAAGGGGTCGCGCAGCCAGTTCTGGGCGCCACTCAGTTCCGCTCGCGCCGGCGACGACAGCACGGTCACCCTCGATGCCGAAAAGAGCTGGGTCACGAGTGCCGGACAAGCTGATGGCTACGTCTGGTCGAGCCGGCCGCTGGCAGCCGACGGCCCGAGCACAATCTGGTTGGTGCCGAATGACGCACCGGGACTCTCCGTGGGCGCGCCGTTTGATGGGCTCGGCCTGCGGGGGAACTACTCCAGCCCCATGGCGGCCGTCAGTACGAAGGTTCCGATCGAGGCAATGCTCGGGCCCGATGCCGGGGGGTTCGACATCATGCTTGGCACCGTCCTCCCGCTGTTCCAAACGATGACCGCGGCTTTCTGCGTCGGGACGATGGATGCGGCCACTGCCAAGACCGGGAAGCACGCTGCGACCACCCGGCTCGAGCACCTCGATCAGTCTCTTGCCGACAATCCGGTGGTGCGCTCAAACGTGGCCCGGATGCGAGTCAAGACCGACCTCACCCGCGCGCTTCTTGCTGACACCCTCGATGCCCTGGAGTCCGGACGCGAGGACGCCGTCCTGCGGGTTCTCGAGGTCAAAGCGGCGGCCGGCGAGGCGGCGACGGAGGTAACCGACCTGGCCATGCGGGTGTGCGGCGGGTCCGCCTTCCGGCGCGACTTCGGTGTCGACCGCCATTTCCGGGACTCTCGCGCCGCCACGGTCATGGCTCCCACAACCGATGCCCTCTACGACTTCATCGGACGGGTCGCCTGCGGCATGGAGCTGTTCGGATGACGCCCACGCTGGTAATGGGAGCGGTGGCGTACGACCCGAAAGTAGTCACGATCTGGGACGGGTTCCGCAACTGGTTCAGGGAGAACGATTTCGACTTCGACTACGTCCTCTATTCAAATTACGAGCGCCAGGTGGAGGCGCTGATAGCCGGCACGATCCACGCGGCCTGGAACTCGCCTCTTGCCTGGCTTCGCGCCGAGCGGTTGGCCGCAGCCGCTGGGTCGTCGGTAAAGGCTGTTGCGATGCGGGACAGCGACTGCGACCTGACGTCGGTAGTGGTCGTTCGCGCCCACTCGCCGATCGATGAGGTCGGTGGGCTGGCGGGACGCACCGTGGCCGTTGGCGCGGTCGATTCGCCGCAAGCGACGCTTATCCCCCTCGCCCACCTCGCCGATCAGGGACTCCTCGCAGGCGAGGACTTCGAGGTGGTGCAGCACAACGTCGGCGTCGGGATGCATGGCGATCACATCGGGGGAGAGCGTGACGCGGCGCGTGCTTTGATGGCCGGAAGGGTCGACGCGGCCTGCATGATCGACGGCAATCACCTAGTGTTCAGTGCCGAGGGAACCCTCGGCAGCGGCGCGACCCGGATCCTCACCCAGACGCCCCCATACGACCACTGCAACTTCAGCATCGGCTCCGGCGCGCCGGTTGAAGCCGTCGACCGGTTCGGTGACCTTCTCCTCGGAATGACCTACGCCGACCCCGACGTACGTCCGCTGCTCGACCTCGAGGGGCTCAAGGCGTGGCACGTGGGACGCACGAACGGGTACGCGGCGTTGGACGGGGCGGTACGCCGATTCCATTTCTACGACGACGAGGGCAATGTCACCGCCAGCGACTATCGACCTTGAGGACCTCGGTCTCGACGAGGGGGGCCACCTCCTCCTGAAGCACGCCCTTGCAGGGATGGCCGTGGGAGGGCAGTTGGAGGTGTGCGGTCGCGCCCCGGACCTCTCCGTGCACCTGCGGGCGTGGTGCCGCCGCCACGGCCACGAGTTCTGTGACGCGCTGACTACCGCTGCGGTAACTAGACGCACAGTGCACGGGCCTGCGGGCGTCGTCATCAAGAGCGCAGCGCCGGATGCCCGCTGGTCGGGCGCACTTTCGACCGGTCCGGCAATCGCTGACGAGCCGTCCCCCACCTGGGGACTGGCGGCGCGCGGGGCAACGGTCGAGGCTGGTGGCCCGGAATTTCATTTTGCCCTCGACCGCAAAGATGAGGTGTGGGCCGATGCCGCGCCGGCGATCTACCGCCAGGCCGTTGCATCCCAGTGGGATCCCGAGACAGCAATCGTCTGGGACGCGCCGGTCGACCTTGCCCCCGAGGTCGAGGCCGCCGTCGTTCAGGTGATGACCTACCTGGTCGAGAACGAGAATGCGGCCCTCGTCGTGCCGGCGCGCTTCCTGGGTCAGGTCCACCCGCATTTCAAAGAGGTCGTGCAGGTCTTGGCCGTACAAGTGGCCGACGAGGCGAGGCATGTGGAGGTCTTCACCCGGCGCGCGCAACTCAGAGGAGCAGAGCTGGGTTTGTCTACAGCCGGAGGCCAGGCAAGCCTACAAACGCTACTTGACGAACCCGACTTCCCCGTTGCTCACTTCCTGCTTTCGGTTCTGGGCGAGGGCACCTTCCTCAGCCTTCTCTCGTTCATCGAGACCAATGCGCCCGATCCAGTGACCAAGCAGGTCACTCACCTGGCCTTGGCGGACGAAGCGCGCCACGCGGCATTCGGGATGGCCCATCTCGATCACGTGCTGGAGGCCGATCCCGGCCTTAGAGCGAAGCTCGCGACCGCTATTCGGCGACGTCATGACGCGCTGGCTCACACCGCGGGTCTGAACGAGGAGGTCTTCGACGCCCTCGTCATCCTCGCCGCTGGTGCGTGGTCGCCCGACGCCCTCCGACGGGGCTTCCGCAAGGTGCAAGAACTCGAGGCCGATATGGCCGAAGGGCGCCAGCGCCGCCTCAGGAAGCTGGGGTTCGCGCCAGATGAAGCGACCGAGCTGGCCGCGCTGCATACGAAGAACTTTATGTAGCGACGGGGGTTTGAGGCTTCAGTGCCAGGACGGCGTCGGCGACCTTCGACACTGCAGCGACAACAGGACCGTTGGGGTCGTAGTCGAACAACGGCACGCCGTCGCGATCCGCGTCGAGCACCATGTCGCTCCAAGGGATCTCACCGTCGAGGTTCAGGTCGTGACGCACGCAGTAGTCGCTCAACGCCTCCAAGTCGGCGGCAGCGCGCAACTTGTTGGCCACCACGGCCACCCGAGGGATGGGCAGCTCGGCGGCCAGACCAGCCATGCGCCGCGCTGTCTCGTACGAGCGGTAGTACGGCTCGATGACGAGGAACAGCACGTCGACATGTCGAGTCGTGCCCCTGCTGAGGTGCTCCGGCGAAGCTTCGAGGTCGAGGATGGTGACTGCGTCCAGCTCGGCGGCGACATCGTTCAGTAGGCCGCTGACCGTGGCGTGAGCTGAACAGAGGCAGCCTTCGTCGGCGTGGGCCGGCATCGCCATCATCACTACGTTGATCCCATCGGGAGCGTGCCCGGCGTACTGGTCAAGCACAGTTGACACCGATTCCGTCAACGAGGCACCACCGAGCTTGCGTGACACGAGATTGGTCGGCAGCGGTTGGATCTGCTCTGCGGCCTCTCGGCTGATCCCTAGGGCCACCGCGACATTCGGGTTGCTGTCGCCGTCGACGACGATGACGCGTCGGCCCCGCTGGGCGATGACGCGGGCCAGCGTGGAGGAGAACGTCGTCTTGCCTGCGCCTCCCTTGCCGGCCACGGCAACCCGGATCGAGCTCACGTGGGTCCTACGCGCCGGGCTCGACGGGGATGGGCTCGCTGATGCGGTCGTACCGGGCCAAGTACGCGGTCAGGTAGCGGCGACCTTCCCGGAGCGCGCCCGCCCAGGCATGCAGCCAATCGACGCCTTCTTCGGTGAGCCGGTAGCTACGGCGCGCCGGACCGGCCGACGAGTGTTCCCACCAGGACTCCACCAGGCCGTCCTGCTCCATCACTCGCAGGGCGCGGTAGAGGCCGCCTGGGTCGACACTCTTGAGACCCAGCTCGCCGATCTGCTCGAGGAGGTCGTAACCGTGAGCCGGTGTTTCCCCGATAAGGAGCAAAAGACTTGCCCTCAGGTAGTTGCGGGGAAGCCCACCCTGGGGCTCGTCCGTGCTTCTGTTCTTCATCCATCCCTCCGTGTTCTGTAGGACCCTGCGTGTTCGTGGTGTGATGCGGAAGTCAGTGTTCGTGGCCCTCGTGGGCGGATGCCCGCTCGGATGCGCAGGCCTCCGCTTCTTCCGGCGAGTTGTGGCACCAACAGTCGGCGCTGCACTCACCGTGGGTCGGGCGGGTCAGCTCGCTGAAGGAAGAGGCAAATTCAAGCGCGCCCTCGCGTGAACCCAGCTCGGAAAGCATGTAACGGTCAGCTACCTGCTCGACGTAGCCCTCGACGACGAGCCGATCCAGATACTGGACGCCGATACCGGCATCGACCCCCAAGAACCGCTCGAGGAGCGAAGGATCGACCTGATCACCGAAGCCCTCACCTCTGAGCCAGTACATGACCTGGAGGATCTCGCTCCGCCAGAACATTGCCTGGAGTGCTTCGGACTTGGGTGGGTGCACTATTTCGCTCACGGCGAACCTCCCAGGATCTAAGACGTAGAATTTGCGCCGCAGGAGGAATTGTCGCTCAATTGCCACCTGACGGAAACTTCAGATAGGTGTAGTCTACACCTACCAAGACCTTCACAAGGGGGGCAGTTCGACCGATGGCCACGAACGGACGCAGCAGCAAGACCGGTAGCCGCACGAGTAGCCGGTCCACCCGCGGGAGCGGTGCTCGCAGAGGAGAGGGCGCAGCTCGCGCCAAGGAACTCGTATCGGGAGAAGGTGGTCCCACCTTCACGCAGGGCGGAATCATGCCCGGCGGTTCCCAGATGGAGGACTGGCGCGATAACCCGCTCGACCCGATGGCGCCGATCGGTGTGCGGTCGAGGGCGATCGAGCCCGACTCCACCATCCTGCGCATGGGCCCACTCGAGAAGGTCTACCTGATCTGGATGGTCGGTGGCTCCTGCGACGGCTGCACAGTTGCCGTCTCCGGCGCGACGCACCCCCGGGTCGAGCACCTGCTCGCCGGAATCATCCCTGGCCTGCCCCGGGTCGAGTTGATTCACACCGTTGTATCGGTCGAGGTCGGTCCTGAGTGGACCCACAACCTCTTCATGGCCGAGCGTGGCGAGCTCGACGCCCCCTACCTGATCTGCTGGGAGGGCTCGATCATGGACGAGTCCATCGCCGGCGACGGTTACTGGATGGGCCTGGGCGAAGACCCCCAGACCGGCCGCCAGATCACCTCGCTCGAGTGGCTCGACCGTTTGTCGCCCGGCGCGGCCGCCGTCGTAGCTGTCGGAACGTGCGCCTCCTGGGGCGGAATTCCCGCCGCCAAGGGCAACGTCACCAACTCGATGGGCGTCATGGACTACCTCGGGAAAGACTTCCGGTCTGCCTTTGGTGTCCCGGTCGTCAACGTGCCCGGCTGTTCTCCCATTGGCGACAACGTCCTCGAGACCGCCGCCGCTGTATGTCTGTTCCTCAACGGGCTGGCGCCGCTTCCTGAGTTCGACGAGCTTGGCCGTCCGGCCTGGTTGTTCGGCGAGACCGTCCACCGTCACTGTCCTCGCGCCGGTTACTACGAGGAGGGCGTCTTCGCCCGGGAGTACGGCGACAAAGAATGCCTCGTCGAGCTTGGCTGCTGGGGCCCGGTCGTCCAATGCAACATCGCCGAGCGCGGCATGGTCGACGGCCACGGAGGCTGCATGCAGATGGGCGGTATCTGCATCGGCTGCACGATGCCGGGCTTCCCCGACAAGTTCTCGCCGATCACCGAGATCGCGCCCGGATCACTTCTTTCCTCGACGACCTCCAAGGTCGTGGGCGGGTTCATCCGCAAGATGCGGAACGTCTCCCGCCAAGACAAGAACATGACCGCTCGTTGGTCTGCCGCCGGCGACCACTCCTCGGGGTTTGCCCGGGCCAAGATCACGCCTCGCGGTTCGACGAAGGTGATTCACAAGTTCTATTCGAAGTACCAGCACTCGCATGAGGGTGGTCGCGGCGGCAAGAAGCTCTACGGCGAGGAGCACAAGACCTCCGGCGTCGGCCGCTTCGAAGCTGGCTCTGGCCACTGATTCACTCATCCACCTGATCGTCCAGTTCCGTAACCACAACTACGGCATCACCCGTCACTAGGGGGAGCGCGACATGTGTTTCAAGAATCTGCCAATCGAGTTCGACGCCAGCGGCAAGGCATCACTGCGTGAAGGGGTGGCCAACCCCTACTCGGTGACCACCGCCGAGCCCCGTCGCTACGTGCGCCGCCGCGAAGGCCCCGGCGCGCAGTTGG
>DATLEI010000098.1:0-11136 GCA_035525375.1 Acidimicrobiales bacterium | reverse complement strand
CACGCCGGTATCCTGCGCGGCCCGGTGCGAGAACCTCGGCCACCGTTCCTCTGCCGCCAGGTCGTCTGTCTTGAACGTCTCGTGCACGCTGATGGCGTTGAGGCACGGCCCTTCGTCGGTTTCGTACTGGATTGCATCCACGATGGTGGGAACCTCGTCGCTGGCCCCGGCGGTGGTGACCCTGCGACCTTCGACGAGGGTGATCCCGGCGTGGTCGCAGCCGTCGATCGTCTCGACTGCCAGACGGCTGATGCGGTTCATCGTGGCATCGGCGTCGTCCTCGGCCAGCAGCACTCGGGCCACCTCGGCAAAGGTCGCAGCCAACTCCACGTCGTGCTCTCGCTTCTGAGGCATGACGGTCCTTCTTCTTCCAGTGGTTCGAACAGAACCTTTGGGGACCAGCCTACCGAGCACCGCCACCCCCCCTGAACACGGCGGGGATAGGGTTACTGAGCCGGGTCTGGTAGGCCCGGGGTTAAGCAGTCAGCGCCAAGTCCACCGACCCGGCTCTCGGGACCTCGGCATCGACAGCCGAAGCCCCGAGACCGCTAGGCCGGTCAGACTCGACTCTCGTCTTGGCGTGGCGAATTCCTCCGTGCCTCCGAACTATGTCAAGTCGGCGGGCGTCCAGAAGCCGGGTTGGGGATCGTCTGTGTAGCCGCCCTTGGCGTAGAGCCGCAGCCGGTCGCGCGCGCCGGCAGACGACAGCTCGATGGCATCGAAGTACGCGCCGGGCCCCGCCGCCCGCAGAGCCACGTCACCCTCGCCGGGGCGACGCGGAAGGGCGGTCGTGAGGAACACGATCGGGATGTCTGCCGGAAGGCGGCCCCGGAGGACGCTGGCGCGGCCGAGGGCGCGCCAGACGTTCTCGGTGCGCAACAAGCCGCCCCGGTGGCTCGTGTTCGGGCCAGTCACATCGAAGAGCCAGGTGTCACCTTGGGCATCGGTGGCGAAGAAGCTCACCGAGATGCCGGTTTTGGGCACCCGAGCAGCGCGCTGGGTGATCACAAAGCCAGCCTCGACCAAGACCTCCTCGGCCAGCTTCTCGGCCGTCAGTGGCTCGACCAGGGGAGCGGCGTCCGCCTCGGCCACGCGCCGGCGCGCCAGCTCTACATACGAAGGGTCAAGGTCGTAGCCCGCATAACGCCGGCCTAGGCGCGCCGCGGCGACGAGCGTCGAGCCGCTGCCCATGAAGGGGTCGAGCACCAAGTCGTCCTTGTAGGTGTAGAGCCGGATGAGCTGTTCGGGTAGCTCTACAGGAAACGGCGCGGGATGGCCGACCCGGCGCGCACTCTCGGGCGGGATCGACCACAGGTCGAGCGTGAGGGATGTGAAGTCGTCGGTGACGAGCGTGTTCTCGTGGGGCAGGCCCTCGGCCATCCGTTGCTTTACCGACCGGGCCCGGTCGAAACGGCCCTTGCTGGCGACGACAACGCGCTCGGTGATGTCGCGCAATACGGGGTTGGCCGCGCTGCGAAACGATCCCCATGCACATGACCCGTTGGCGCCCTCACCCTTCTGCCAGATCAGCTCACCGCGAAGCAAGAGCCCGAGGTCGTGTTCGAGGATGCGGATGACGTCGGCGGAGAGGCTGCGATAGGGCTTCCGGCCGAGGTTGGCCACGTTGACGGCGATGCGGCCGCCCGGCTCCAGCTTGCGCGCGCACTCGGCAAAGACCTGAGTCAGGAGGTGGAGGTACTCGAGGTAGGAACCCGGCACGCCGTCGCGCTCGAGCTCTTCCTCGTACTGCTTGCCGGCGAAATAGGGCGGTGAGGTGACCACAAGCGCGACGGAGCCGTCGTCGATCCCGGCCATTGATCGGGCGTCGCCACACACGAACGGCTCGGTGACGGGCCCCGGCGCGGGGACAGCGTCGTCGTTGCTGAGATCGGGGGCGCGGAACCGATCGTAGAAAGCGGTCGAGTCGTGGTTCTCGCGCCGGCCAACGCCGAAGTTCGATGTCGACGTGGCCCGTCGCTCCTGCACGCTCAGACCCTAGGTGCTGCGACAGTCCGCTGTGGTTCAAATGGCCGCCAATGGCGAGCCCAGGCGGTCAGGTGCAACCAGCATCGTGGGAGCGCCAGTTGCGCGCCGCCGCCGGGCCCACCAAGTTGACGCTCGTTACGTGAAACACTTCCCGCCGGTTCTTACCTGATTCTTGATTGGGCGGAGGAAGCTTCTTACTTGGAGACAGCATCGTGGGTTTTGAGGCCCGAGAGCGGGTCTGCGGTTCATCGAGAAAGGACAACATCGTGAGGAAATGGATCGCTGCCGCAGTCATGGCAGCAACGGTAGGAGGAGCGGCTGTTGGTGCCGCCCTCCTGAACGTCCCGGTTCTCGCGGGAGCTCAGTCGACAACGACCGCTCCGGCCGAACCGCGCACGGCGCCGCCGTGGATGACCGACGCGCTCAAGAAGCTCGTCGATGCCGGGACGATCAACCAGTCCCAGGCCGACGCCGTCAGCCAGGCGCTCGTAGCGGCGAAGCCCGAGGGGAAACCCCATGGCGGCCCCCGTGGTCCGAAGGGCCCCAGGCTCGAAGTGATTGCGGGTGCCATCGGCATCGATGAGGCGGCCCTGCGCACCGAGCTGAAGGCGGGCAAGACCATTGCCGAAGTTGCCCAGGCCCACGGTGTCGATGTGCAGAAGGTCGTCGATGCCCTCGTTGCCGAGCTCAAGGCTCACCTCGACGCTGATGTCGCCGCTGGCCGGCTCACCCAGGCCCAGGCTGACGAGCGCCTCGCCAAGGCACCGGCGCGCATCACCGAGATGCTCAACCACAAGCCCCCGGCCCCCGGTGAAGGTCATGGCCCCGGCGGCCGTGGTCTCGGCGGCCCCGGCTTCGGCCCTGATGATGAGCCCCCGGTCTCGCCCCCAACGACTACCGGCTGACCACCAGGCTTCACCGCAGGTTTCGCAACTTTGGACCTGCAGTAACAGTGGCTATGTCGCATTTCGACGCCGAATCGCCACGGTTACTGCAGGTCCAAACTCATTCCTGGGCGAGGACGAGGCGGGCGACGGTGCCACCGCCTGACCTCTCGTTCAGTGTGACCGTTCCGCCGTGCAGTTCTGCGATTTGCTTGACGATCGCCAGACCCAGGCCGGAGCCCGGCAGGGTGCGCGCCTCGCTGGCCCGGTAGAAGCGGTCGAAGACTTTTTCCCGGTCGTCGTCGGCAATGCCTGCGCCTCGGTCTCGTACCTCGACGGTCGCGCCGACTACTGCAACCTCGACCGGGTCGGGGGCGTTGCTGAACTTGAGAGCGTTGTCGACCAGGTTGGAGATCGCCCGGTCGAGCATCGACTTACGGCCCTGGATGGTCGCGGCATCGCCGGCGGTGACAGTGACCTCCCTGCCGGTGCGGCGCTGGAACCGGTTGGCGACGTCCTCGGCCACCTCGGCCAAGTCGACGGCTTCGACTGGTTCCTCGGTGCGCACGTCGGTTGCCAGCTCCACCAGCTCGGCGACGAGAGTGGTGAGTTCGTCGAGCTCCAAGCTGGTCTCGGCCACCAGCTTGTTGCGTTCATCGGCCTTGAGGGTCTTGGCCCGACCCAGGAACTCGATGTTGGTGCGCACAGCGGTGAGCGGGGTGCGGAGTTCGTGACTGGCGTCGACCACGAGCCGGCGTTGCTGCGCCCTCGACGTGTCGAGGGCCACGAGCATGGTGTTGAAGCTGGCGGCCAGCCGCCCGACCTCATCGGTGCCGTGCACCGGGATCGGGACGGCCAGGTCCTGGGTGGCGGCCACGTGCTCCGACGCCTCGGTCAATTGCTGGATGGGCTTCGTCGTGCGGCGCGCCACGGCCCACGCCACCAGACCGGCCAAAAGCGTGCCCATCGCGCCGATGAGAAAGAGCCGTTTCCGCAGGGCGGACAGGACGTCGTCGTTCTCCTGCAAGCTGCGGGCGACCTGGATCGCGCCGCCAGCCGGCAACGGCGTCGTCAGCATGCGGTAGTGGACACCATCGATGGTCACGTCGCGCAGACGTTCGGATCCTCGGGCGCGGGCCAGGCGGCGGTCTTCAGGTGCCACCGGGAGCACCGGTTGGTCGGCGATCGACTGGGTCACCCGTCCGTTCCTGTCGATGACCTGTACCACCGCGTCAAAGTCAGCTAGTGCGCCGCGGTCAACGCCGATGCGGCCAGGCCCATTCGCACCGGGCCGTCCCGCCGGGCCCGGGGGTTGCCGGGTGAAGCGGTCGGCGCGCGCCACGAGGAACGAGTCGACCTGGGATCGAAGCTCGCGCTTGGTGCTGTACAGAACCGCGTAGGCGCCGGCGATGATCGCGACGGCGACGATCGCGGTGACGGTGACGGTGAGCCGGGTGCGGAGGTTCACTGTTCGCGCGCCGTGTACCCCACGCCTCGCACCGTGTGGATCAACCGCGGCTCACCTTCCGCCTCGGTCTTGCGGCGGAGATAGCCGATGTACACATCGAGCGATTTGGACGACGTCTCGAAGTCATAGCCCCAGATGCGTTCGTAAATCTGGTCGCGCGTAAGCACGATGTCGCGATTGTGGAGGAACAACTCGAGCAGGTCGAACTCGGTCTTGGTCAGCTCAAGCGGGCGCGCACCGCGGCGCGCCTGGCGTCGAAGAGGATCGAGTGTGAGGTCGCCGACGCGAAGGTTCTCGTCCTCCCCGCTGAGGCTCGTCCGGCGGAGGAGGGCACGCACTCGGGCGAGAAGCTCGTCGAGGGCGAAGGGCTTGACGAGGTAGTCGTCCGCGCCGGCGTCGAGCCCGGCAACCTTGTCGGTGACCTCGTGGCGCGCCGTCAGCATCAGCACCGGCGTGCGGTCGCCGGCTTGACGCAGCCGCCGGCATGCAGTCAGTCCGTCGAGCACGGGCATCAGCACATCGAGAACGATGAGGTCGGGCGGCGTGTCGAGCACTGCCGTCAACGCCTCCGCGCCGTTGACAGTGGTCTGCACCTCGTAGCCCTCGAACGTCAGCACGCGCGCCAGGGAGTCGCGGACACTCTGGTCGTCCTCGGCAATGAGTACGCGGGCTTCAGCCATTCTCAGTCGGTGTAGCCGCCCAAAGTAAGAGGAGGGTTAGGACAGGCTGCCGGCGCGGCGCATCTGGGGATGCGACACCAGCGACGATCCTAGAAGCACGCAGGTACGATGCGGCGTGCCCGCGTTGGAACTCCCCGACGGTCCTGGCGTCTTGCCCGACCGATATCTCCGGGACGCAATCGCCGCGGGGGTTATCGACGCCGGCGCCTTCACGGTGCCGTTCGACAACGTGCAGCCGGCAAGTCTCGACCTTCGCCTCGGGGAAGTCGCGTACAGGATTCGGTGCAGCTTCCTGCCCGACCGCGACACCGTCGAGAGCAAGGTCAAGGACTACATCATCGACGAGCTCGATCTCCACAAGGAGGGCGTCGTGCTCGAGACGAACCGGCCCTACCTGATTCCCCTGAAGGAGCGGCTGAAGCTTCCGACAAACGTGCGAGGCAAGGCCAACCCGAAGAGTTCGACCGGCCGCCTCGACGTCTTTACCCGCCTCATCACCGATGGGAGCTACCGCTTCGACGAGGTCAGCGCTGGTTACGAGGGCGGGCTGTACCTGGAAGTCGTCCCGCTGTCGTTTGCAATCAGGGTGCGGGAGGACCTGTGTCTCAACCAACTCCGGCTCTCGTTGGGGCGCCCGCAACTCGATGACGAGGCCTTGCGGACGTTCCATCGCGACGAGCAGCCCCTGCTCTACACGGACGACAGACCGGTTCCCGACGACGACTTCGCCACGTCGAATGGACTGTTCCTCAGCCTCGACCTTCGCGGCGACGCCGACGGACGGGTCGGCTACCGGGCCCGGGATAACGCTCCGCTTCTGGATATGACCCGCAGCGGCGCACTCGACCCGGACGCCTACTGGGAGCACGTGAAACGAGAGGAGGGCGACCGGGTCGTCCTCACTCCACAGCGGTTCTATCTGCTGATGTCGGATCAGGCTGTGACGATTCCGCCCACACTGGCCGCCGAGATGACGGCGTATGACCCGACCAGTGGTGAGCTGCGCACTCACTACGCCGGGTTCTTCGATCCCGGCTTCGGCTTCGACCCCGAGCAGCGGTTCCGGGGTTCGCGCGCCGCCCTAGAAGTGCGGGCCCACGACGTCCCGTTCATGATCGAGCACGGCCAGCGGGTCTGCAAGCTCACCTTCGAGCACATGCTGGAGGCACCGTCGTCGCTGTATGGACGCGGCATCGGCTCGTCCTACCAGCGCCAGGAGGAAACGCTGGGCAAGCACTTCGCCGCCCCCGCCCCCGGCCCCGCCGTTTGACGAGAACAGTGGTCACGGCTCCCGTTCGTAGATGACCCAACCATCTTTGTCGTAGATCTCGCGCCAGTGTTCGTTCTGGCCCAGGATCGTTGCCAGCGGTTTACTGCGCTGCCACAGCACCACGTCGACCTTGCGCCGGTCGAGCACGCCCAGCGCGCCGGGCTTCCCTCCCAGAAGGGTGAGGTAGTCCTTGGACACGCCGACGGGGAACATGTCGTACCTGTCGTCGATGAAGTCCCGCGCCTTGTCGCCGTGACGCCAGGTCAGGTAGTTGCCGACGTAGTCCTGGTGGGCGAGGCGATGGGGAGCGGTCCGGAGCCCACGCTCGTTCAAGAAGGTGACCGCGTCTTTGGGGTACGCGCCGAGCGCCAGGGCATCACGGTCGGGGGCGAACGCTACTGACGCGCCGAAGAGAAGGAACCCGACCGCCAGCACAGCTGCGACCACACGCCGCAGACGGAGCTGGCTCGGAGTGTCGGGAGGCCGGTCGGTGGATCGTGAGTTCGATGATTCAGGACGCTTGAGGATCCGACCCAAGCAGGGCGCCAGCACGATGGCCGCGACCGGGACGTTCCGGACCGCGATCAGCGAGGCCGCCAAGAACACGATGATGGGTACGACGTCGCGCCACGGAATACGCGCCCGGACGAGCAGCGCCAAGGCCAGAACGAGGAAGACGACGGCGTAGCGCCCACCCGCCTTTTGAAAGTTCGGCGATTGCCACTCGATAATGCTGGAAAAGACGGAGCGCTTCTCGCCAAGTGTGAAAGGAAAGGCGAGCAGCCTGGCCCCGAGGGGGTTGAGGATGGCGACGACGAGGCCACCGAGGAATGCCGTCACGTAACGGACGGTGTCGCGGGGCCACGCCTTCCAATCGAGGCCTTCTCCAAGAGCGCGCGCGCCGAGCCAGACCAGGCCGAGGGGGAATGAGCCATGACTCTGGACCCAGAACCAGACCAGCGGCACCAGCCACCAGAAGCTGAGACGCTTTTCCACGATCGTCACCAGCAACGCCATGCAGATGAGCCCGAAGATGAGCGGCCGGGGCGACCAGTACGTAGCGCCAATGCCGACGGCGATGGTGGCGGCAACGGCCGTGCGAACAGGTGAGCCGGTACGGGCAAGCCGGACGATCAGAAACGCCAGCACGGCCATGAGTACGGCCTGCTCCAGCACGACCAGTCGGTAGCCCCCCAGGCGGTGCGCCCATCCGTACGTCCATTCCGGGAGCCAACTCTGCACCACCCATTGGTGGTCGAGGGCAGTGAAGCTGTAGGGGTCGACGCGCGGGATGCCCTTCCCGCCGACCATGTCGATGCCCGTGCGCAGATGCGTGAGCATCGAATTGTCGCCGATTGGGCGCACGCCCAGGCGAAAGCCGAAGAGCACGATGGCAGCCATGAACAGAGTCTCGAGCCCCGGCGCGTGAATCCGCCTCGTTACCGCTGTCATGCCAGTCGTGCCCCCCTCCCGCCTGGCCCGAACGGCCCGGCACAAGCCGGGACCGGACGGGTGAGAAGCTACTCGGCCGCTGGCTCCTCGACCGGATCGGCGGGTGCGGCTTCGGCCGGCGCTTCGGCCGGCGCCTGGGCCGGTGCTGTCTCCTCGGCCGGTGCTGTCTCCTCGGCCGGCGCATTCTCCTCGGCCGGTGCTGCCGTCGGGGCTGCGGCCGCCGCCGGGTCAGCCGCGCCGGCCTCGACGACGTAGTCAGCCCAAGCAGCCTGGGCCTCGGTCTCGGGGGTGAAACCGGCCGCTTCGAACTCGCCGATGTAGTTGCCCTGGTCGTCGTACTGGTGCTCGCCGAATGCTTCCTGGTACTCGGCGGCAACGACACCACCCTCGGCGGCCTGCTTGATGGAGAGGCTGATGCGCCGGCGCTGGAGATCGAGGTCGATGATCTTCACCCACAGCTCCTCGCCCGGGTTGACCACCTGCTCGGGAAGGTCGACGTGGTGGGCCGCCATCTCCGAGATGTGCACGAGACCCTCGATGCCTTCGCCGACCTGTAGGAACGCGCCGAACGGCACGAGCTTGGTGACTCGGCCGTAAACGAGCTCGCCGACGCGGTGGTTGTTGGCGAACTCCTGCCACGGGTCTTGCTGGGTCGCCTTGAGGGAAAGGCTGATGCGCTCGCGGTCGAGGTCGACCTCGAGGACCTGCACCTCGATCTCGTCGCCCACCTGCACGACCGAGGCCGGGTGGTCGACGTGCTTCCACGACAGCTCGGAAACGTGGACGAGACCGTCCATCCCGCCGAGGTCGACGAAGGCCCCGAAGTTCACAACTGACGACACCGTGCCGCGGCGCTTCTCGCCCGGCTTGAGGTTGTCGAGGAACTCCTCGCGCTGCTCCTTCTGGGTCTCTTCCAACCAGGCCCGGCGCGACAGGACCACGTTGTTGCGGTGCTTGTCGAGCTCGATGATCTTGGCTTCGAGCGAGCGTCCGACGTAGGGGAGCAGGTCGCGGACGCGCCGGAGCTCGACCAGCGATGCAGGCAGGAATCCACGCAGGCCGATGTCGAGGATCAGGCCGCCCTTGACGACCTCGATGACGGGGCCCGAAACGACACCGTTCTCCTCCTTGACCCGTTCGATAGTTCCCCACGCCCGCTCGTACTGGGCCCGCTTCTTGGAGAGGATCAGCCGGCCTTCTTTGTCCTCTTTCTGGAGGACGAGGGCCTCGATCTCATCACCGAGCGTGACGATCTGACCGGGGTCGACGTCGTGGCGGATGGAGAGCTCGCGCGCCGGAATGACCCCTTCAGACTTGTAGCCGATGTCGAGCAGAACTTCGTCTTTGTCAACCTTTACGACCATGCCCTTGACGATGTCGCCGTCGTCGAATTCGACGATCGTGCCGGCAATCGCATCCTCGAACGAGAGGCCGTCGAGGTCGTCGAACGTGATCTCCCGGGGGACGTACTCACCCTCCTCCTCTGGCGCTGCCTCTGGGGCTGCCGCCTCTGCGGGTGCTGCCTCCGCCGTGGTCTCTGCGGGTGCCGCCTCCGGCACTTCGGAGCTTGGGGCTTCCTGCGCTTCCGGTTCGCTCGCTACTTGGTCGGACATGTTGGTCGTAGGCCTTCTTTCAGGACAGTCTCCCGCCCGTGCTTCGGGCTCTCGGGAGGCAGTGACGCAGTCGATCGGTCACTGACAATGAACATTCTATCTGCTACCCCTTAGCGTCGGCCCAGCTGTCGCCCCAAGAGAGGTTCACTTCGAGGGGCACGGAGAGGGCACAGGCATTGCGCATCGCGTCGAGTGTGATGGTCGTGGCCTGGTCAACTTCGTCGGGTGGCACCTCGAGTATCACCTCGTCGTGCACCTGTAACACCAGCCGGCTGGCGAGTGCGCCGGTCTCGAGGGCCTGGTCGAGCCGCACGAGGGCGACCTTGAAGATGTCGGCCGCCAGGCCCTGGATGCCTGCGTTCATCGCTTGTCGCTCGCCGGCCTGCTTTATCCTGTAATTGGTCGACGACAACTCCGGGATCAGGCGCCGGCGGCCGAACAAGGTCTCGGTGTACCCCCGATCGCGGGCCTCGGCGACGGTGCGTTCCATGTACGAACGAACCTTGGGGAAACCCACGAAGTAGGCGTCAAGGATCTCGGCCGCCTCCTCGGTCGGAATCCCGAGCCGCTGGCCCAGCCCGTAAGCCTCCATGCCGTACGCCAACCCGTAGGACACCATCTTCGCTTTCGACCGCTGTCCGATGGTGACGCCGTCGGGGTCACAGTTGAAGATGCGCGCCGCGGTTGCTCGGTGGATGTCCTGGCCCGACGCGAAGGCCTCGATGAGTCCGGGATCCTGGGCCAGATGGGCGATGACCCGCAGTTCGATCTGGTTGTAGTCGGCAACGAGGAAGCGGCAGCCCTCCGACGGGATGAAGGCGCGCCGGATACGCCTCCCCTCCCCGGTACGGATGGGGATGTTGTGGAGGTTCGGGCGATCGGAGCTGAGGCGGCCCGTGCGGGCGACGGTCTGGTTGAAGGTGGCGTGGATGCGTTCGTCGTCGCCCACCTCGGCCAGGAGGCTCTCGCCATAGGTCGAGCGCAGCTTCTCGACCTCGCGATAGCGGAGGAGGGGCTCGATTATCGGATGCTGGCCCCGCAACTTCTCGAGCGAGGCGGCGTCGGTCGAAAAGCCCGTCTTCGTCTTCTTCTGCGGTTGCAGGCCGAGCTTGTCGAACAGGATCTGCCGCAGCTGCGGTGTCGAGTTCACCCTGAAGTTCTCGCCCGCGATCTCCTGGATCTCGGCTTCCAGGCGCTGGCCCTCGGAAACCAGGCCGTCGTGCAACTCGCGAAGCTGGGCGACGTCGACCCGCACGCCCACCTTTTCCATCCGCGAGAGCACCCGCACCAACGGGCGCTCGATTTCGTCGTGGAGCTGCCGCAAGCCTCTCGCGTCGAGGGCGTTGGCGAGCGTCGGCGCCAACTTTGCAATTGCGGCGGCGGCGCGCCCCGCCTCGGTGGACGGGTCGCTCGCCGTGCCCTCAAGATCAAGTTGCCCTGGCGGAGGTGCCTCCGGCGCGCGCAGTTCCAGTCCGACGTAGCGCACTGTGAGCTCATCGAGGAGGTACTGGGTTTCGGCCGGGTCGAGGAGGTACGCGGCTATCGCCGTGTCGAGGGCGAGGGAGTGCACGTCGATGCCCAGCCGGTCGAGACCTCGCATCAGTTCCTTCGAGCGGTGCGCCTGCAGCGGAGGGCCGTTTTTTGCGAAGAGGCGCACAAGTGCTGCCACCGGCTCCGCGCCGGCCAGCTGCTCAGCCGCAAACCAGGTCGCGTCTTCCCCTCGGGCGAGCGCCAGGCCCGCCAGGGGTGAGCGTCCCTCTTCCTTCGCCCAGGCCGCGGCAAC
>DATLEI010000088.1:0-9061 GCA_035525375.1 Acidimicrobiales bacterium | reverse complement strand
ACCCAAGGTGTCGGTACCGTCGTTGTTCCAGTCGCCAGTCACCGGCAGATCCCCGGTCGGGTTGCCAAAACGGACGACTCCCTCGGCCACACCGGTGTCGAGGCGGTTGGTCAGATACCACAGGCCGGAACGGAACACTCCGGGTGTGTCGACGTTGTCGTTGTTCCAGTCCCCGACCACTGGGATGTCGTCGGGATTGCCGAATCTCGAAGTGGCTTCGGCTTCTCCTGAAGTGATGAGGTTGCGGAAGTAGAAGGTGGCATTACTGGGCCGAAACACGCCCACGGTGTCCTTGCCATCGCCGTTCCAGTCACCGGCCAGGGGGATGTCGTCCGCGTTGGCGAACTGGAAACTGATTTCGGCGACTCCCGCGCTGTTGCTGTTGCGCAGGTACCAAGTCCCGCCGCGAAACACCCCGGGAGTGCGTACACCGTCACCGTTCCAATCACCCATGATCTGGCGGTCCCCCGGATTCCCGTAGAGGAACGTCATGTCACCCGGGCCCGGGCGGAAACAGTTGCGCACGAACCAAGTGCTACTGCGGGCAAGTGCCGGGAGGTCAAGCGCAGCGTCGGGATCGGCAGGATCGCATTCCATGACAACGGTGAGGGGGCTCGCATCGGCTATCGGCCCCGCCAAGGCGAATGCAGCGCCGATGATCGCGGTGACCAGCGCTAGGGACATCCTTCGCATCGATTTCAACATGGTGGTGGCTCCTCGGGCTCGGCGTTCGAAAGCCTAGGACGACTCGTCGCCTCGTCCAATGCCGCTGAATCAGGCCTCCCCTTGCTCGAGGGCTTGAGCGACGAGTGGGTGTTCTCGCCGGAGGTAGTCGAGAACTGATGCGGCGAGCCTGGGGACGTCTTGACGAGCGATGCTGTAGACGCGATCGAGGTTCATCACGAAGTAGGCGTGGACAACGAGGTTCCGGAACCGGACCAGGGCTTGCCAGTCCACATCGGGGACCGCATCCCGAATCTCCATAGGAAGGTTCGCCGCGGCCTCGCCGATGATGATCAGCTTCGAGTGGACAGCGCTCGCAAGCTGGTCTTCCGACCTAAAGGCATCGACCGACCGATCCCCGAGGAACGACTCGACGGCGCGGGCGGAGGTCACGATGTCGGCCAGGTAGAGCGCCGGATCACGCGACGGCATACAGGACCCTCGCCTCGGTGAGTACGTGTGGCCGGATCACCCAGTGGATGGCGTCACGCTCGCCGATATCGACCCGCCGGCCGATCAGCTCTTCTAGCTCAAGCGCGAAGCGGGCCCCGCCCCACGGTGGCGTCGTGCCCGGTGCGAACGTCACCAGCACGTCCACGTCACTGTCGGCAGCGAAGTCATCGCGTAGGACGCTCCCGAATACGGCGAGCTCGATCACGCTGTGACGTGTGCACAGCTTGGCAAGCTGCTCATCGTCCACCTCTAACCCTTCGCGGATCCTCACGATTCGGCCTCCTCGCTGGACGATGAGAGGGATGTAGCAATCTCGGCGAACTGCGCCAGCGCGGCCTCGAGGTCCTCGACGATCTCGGCGGCGATCACCGCCGGCGGCGGAAGATTGTCGGTGTCCTCCAGCGATTCATCCCGCAGCCAGAAGACGTCAAGACTGGCCTTGTCACGCTTCATCAGGTCGTCGTAGGTGAAGCGCTGAAAGCGCTCGGTCTCCTGGCGCTTCGAGCGGTCGTCCGCGGAGTAGGCATCGACAAAATCAGCAAGGTGCTCGTAGCGGAGCGGGTTCTCCTTCAGCGTGAAGTGCTGGTTCGTTCTCAGGTCGTAGATCCAGAGCTCCTTCGTCCATGGAGTCTCCGACGCCGCCTTGCGGTCGAAGAGAAGGACGTTCGCCTTCACTCCCTGCGCGTAGAAGATGCCGGTGGGCAGGCGCAGCAAGGTGTGGACGTCGCACTCGTGGAGGAGCCTCCGCCGGACGGTCTCGCCGGCACCGCCCTCGAACAGGACATTGTCGGGCACAACGACCGCCGCGCGGCCCTCGATGGTTAGAAGCGTCTTAACGTGCTGGACGAAGTTGAGCTGCTTGTTCGAGGTGGAAGCCCAGAAGTCGTCGCGCACGACGGTAAGGTCCTCGCGCTTCGCTTCGCCATCGGCGCCCACGACGGTGACCGACGACTTCCGGCCGAAGGGCGGATTCGTAAGCACCATCTCAAACCGGTCTCCGGGATCAGCCTTCAACGCGTCGTCGACACGGATCGGGCTCTCGGCATCGGCTGCTCCGATCCCGTGGAGCAGCAGGTTCATCGCGCACAGCCGAGCTGTGTTGTCAACGATCTCCCATCCATGCAGAGCCCCGTAGCGGAGGTGGTGCTTCTGGTCGGGATCGAGAAGGGCGTTGTGCTCGACGATGTCGTCGTGCGCGGCGAGGAGGAACCCACCTGTGCCGCACGCGGGATCGCAGATCGTCATACCCGGATCGGGTCGCATGACGTCGACGATGGCTCTGATCAGGGGCCGCGGCGTGAAGTACTGGCCAGCGCCGGTCTTGGTGTCCTCGGCGTTCTTCTGCAGCAGGCCCTCGTAGGCGTCACCCTTTACGTCGGCGTCGAGGATCATCCACCGCTCCTGGTCGATAAGGTCCACGACGAGGCGACGGAGCTTGGCCGGGTCCTGGATGCGGTTCTGCGCCTTGCGGAAGATGACCCCGAGCATCCCTGCCTGCTTTCCGAGATCGTTGAGGATCTTGATGTAGTGGGCCTCGAGCTCCTCGCCGTCCCGGTCGATCAGCGACTGCCAGTCGAGCCCGTACGGCACCACCGGCTTACGGTCGAAAGGCGGCCGGGTCTGTTCCTCGGCCATCTTCAGAAACAGCAGGTATGTGAGCTGCTCGACATAGTCGCCGTACGACAGCCCGTCGTCGCGGAGAATGTTGCAGTAGTTCCAGAGCTTCTGGACGAGCGCCTTCGGATCCGTCATGCGCGTTGCCTCTGCTGTGACTCGAGAGCATCGTCCCGTTCGGCCGCGATGCGCGCCAGCAGCGCCGATGCGGGTTCGTCGTTCGGATCCTGCGGCACGAGCTGCCCAGCGAACGCCTGCTCAAGGACCCCCCGGCGGAGGTGGTCGGAACGCACAAGCGCGTGCTCGATCGCAGTCGCCAACGCATCGAGAACGGTGACTTGACGCTCGACCTGGTCGACACGCTTCTTCTGTTCGTCGACGGGCAGCACGGGGACGGGGAACGACTTGAGGGTCTTCAAGTTGATCGACGCGAGATTGGTCGTTTGCTTCCCCATCTCGTCGAACCAACGCCGTCCAAAGGTGTTGCCATGAATCGAGACGAACTTCGGGTCGAATTCATTGGAGTGGAGTCGGGCTCGGAACACGTGGTTCTGATGGATGCAGTCGTCGATCTCACCGTTCCAGATCCAGCCACGCCCGAGCTTGTCGCGATCGCCGCCCTCGTTGAAGAGGATGTCACCTGGCTCCAGGCGCAGCGTCTTCGCCTTCTCGGGCGGGACACGGATCGTTTGTGATCTGTCGCAGATCGAGGAAGCCCCGCTGAACGTTGGCGACGCGTAGGTACGGTACCTCGACGTGCGACGGAACGCCCTGGCGCTTTGAGTCCTTCGTAACCCCGCCGACGACGTTGGCGATCTCGCCGAGCGGGATGCTGTCGCCCTCGGAGCGCGTGACCGCATCGAGGACGGTCGCGCGCAACAACGCCAAACGCTGACGAGCGGACCGGAGAAGTCGCTCAGCGTCGTCGAGGCGGGAGAACTGCTCGTCGCTCGCTACGACGATTCGCTCTTGTTCCGCCGCAGGTGCCACTGGGATCGGGTAAACCGATAAGCCTGCGGCGCCGAGGTGGTGGATGCCCACGCCACGCGCTGCATCACCGAGTCGACCTCGCAGCGCCTCACCGAGCAGGTAGTAGCGGATGTACTCCGGGGACAAGATGCTCGACCGGACCCGCAAGAGCGTGTTCTGAAAGCAGCAGTCGTCGATCTCGCCGCGCCAGATCGCGGGCTTGCCGACCTCGCTGCGGCTGCCGGATGCTTCTGCGACAACGACATCACCTGGGGCCAGGCGGTACGTCACGACCTCGTCCTCCGAGAAGTTCATCTCCTTAATGTCGGTCAGGTCGAGACCTGCCCAGGTGACGTTCGCAGCCCGCAGATACGGTCGCATGTTCGGGCCGGAGTGGTTCTTCGGTGACCGCTGGCGTCCGAGACGAACACCGGCGACGTCCGCCAGGGTGGCTACGACCCAGCGCCGAGGCAACTGCGTCACGCCGCCAGCACCTCGGTCAGCTCGTGGAGGAGCGGCGAGAGCTCGACCCCGAACAACTCGAACGCCCTGCCGAGCCCGCCGTGCTGAACGAAGGGCACCGTCTCAAAGTCATCGACGGTAATCGTGAGCGACGCCGCGATGTGATCGCGGATCCGCTCAAGCCAAATGCGCTGCTCGTCGCTGAAAGGCCGGCCGCTCGAGTCCTGCTCAGTCATCCACGCATCGAAGCGTTCGTGGACCACGTCGGGGAACGGAACGAGCACGTCGTCCTGGTGGAGCGTGAAGCGCACGAGCGAGACGATGTTCGTGAGCACCCGCCCCGGTGAGCCACGGACCTTCGAGCGGTCGAGCGTCTCGTACGCCTGCCACACCTTCTCGGGCGTGAACCGGTGCGGCGGCCGCCCGATGGCATTGGTCAGCTCCTTAATGTCATTGAAGGTCAGCCGCTGCTGGTACGGACGGCTGTAGAGCACCTGCAGCGCGGTGATCTCGTCCTTGTGCTCCTCGATGAACTGCTGGAATGACTCGATCGTGCGCCGAGCGCGATCAGCAGCGTCGACCGAGAAGCCGGCCTGGACGACAAGGTCTTTCGATGCTTCGTCGATGAGCTGCTCGTAAGAGCGGCGGATCTCGATGAGTTTGGTGCGCAGGTCCGGGTTGTCGAACGGCCGTACCGCTGCGTCGATCAGCTCAGTCGCGGCATGAGCGACGTCGTCCGGCGTGGGCTCGTCGCTCCCGGTGGCGGTCTGGGCTTCGGCAAGGTGCCGGTCAGGATCGAGCGCGTCAACGAGCACATGGGCCAGGTCGGAGAGGCGGGCACCCGTCGACTCCTCCAGCTCGGCTCGGTCCTCCTTGGTAATCCGCTTGTCGAGCCGCGCGATACGAGCGGCGACCGATGAAATCAGGTTGGGATCCCTCTCGCCGTAGGCGAGGCGCTGGAGGAGCTTGTCGAACGGCGTGGTCGGCTCCCGTTCGAGGGGAACGGTGTCGTGCAGGTCGGCCTCGGTGACGCCAACGGCATCGACGATGACGAAGCGGTCCTTGGCCGGGGCGTCGGGGGTGACGCCTTGGAGGTCGGTCGGGTTGATGACGCGCACACCACGGCCCTTCATCTGCTCGAAAAAGTTCCGGGACCTCACCATCCGCATGAAGAACACGCACTCCAGGGGCTTCACATCGGTCCCAGTAGCGATCATGTCGACCGTCACGGCGATGCGTGGGTTATAGCTGTTCCGGAACGATGCCAGCAGGTCTTCGGGCCGCTGGCCCTGCGAGCCTGACTTGTAGGTGATCTTGGCGGCGAAGTCGTTACCCTTGCCGAACTCCTCCCGAACGATCTGCACGATGTCGTCCGCGTGGCTGTCGTCCTTGGCGAAGATCAGCGTCTTGGGGACGTGGTCACGTCCGGGAAAGATTTCGGGTAGTCGCTCCCGGAAACTGCGGATGATGGTGCGGATCTGGTCCTTGGCGACCACCTTGCGGTCGAGCACCTTCTGGTCGTATTCGACATCGGCATCGAGCTTTTCGAGCCGCACCTCGCGCGTCTGGCGATCACGGAACTTGGTCACCAGACCAGCGTCGACCTTCGAGCCCTGGCCCGATATCTGGGTGTCGATCCGGTAGACGTCAAAGTCGACGTTCACGCCGTCGGCTACGGCCTGCTCGTGGTTGTACTCCATGACCATGTTCTGATCGAAGAAGGCGAAGGTCTGCTTCCCGGGCGTCGCCGTGAGCCCGACGATGGACGCGTCGAAATAGTCGAGCACCTGGCGCCATACGCCGTAGATCGAGCGGTGACACTCGTCGACGATGATCACGTCGAACATCTCGATCGGGACTTGGGAGTTGTAGGTGATTTCGACCGGCGCCGCCGGCTCCAGGTCGAACGCCGATGTCTCGTCGAGCTCCGGCGCCATCTCTCGGTCGCCGCGCAGGATCGAGTACAGGCGCTGGATGGTCGTGATGACGACGCGGGAGGGCTTGTCGATGGCGTTGGTTTGAAGGTGCTGGACGTTGTAGAGCTCGGTGAACTTGCGGCCGTCATCGGGAGTGGTGAACGCCTGGAACTCCTTGAGCGTCTGGCGGCCTAGGTTGGCGCGGTCGACGAGAAACAGGATGCGGCTGGCGTCGGCAAGCTTAATGAGCCGGTAGGAGATGTTCGCCGCCGTGAAGGTCTTGCCGGAGCCGGTCGCCATCTGGATGAGAGCCCGCGGCCGGAAGTGAGTGAGCGACACCTCAAGGTTGCGGATCGCTACTTCCTGTGCTGGCCAGAGTCCAGCCGGAGTAGGAGCCGGCAGGGCGCGCAACCGCTGGCGAAACGTCGCTCGCTCGACCCCCCCCGACTCCGACCAGACCCGTACCCATGCCGCGAGTGTCTCGGGACGGTGGAATGTGAAGACCTGGCGGCTTGCCGGTTCGGGGTCGAAGGCGTTGGTAAACCGGGTCTCTACTCCGGTCGACTCGTAGGCGAAGGCAAGGGGCTTCGTCAGTGCCGGGACGTTATCGGGAAGCCCGGTCGTGTACTTGGCCGACTGCCACTCGACACCGGTGAGTGTTGAACCCTTCTTCTTGGCCTCGATGACACCGACGGCCTTGCGGTCGACGAAGAGCAGATAATCGGCGTCGCCATGACCTTCGGCCATCGGGAACTCGCGCACGGCAACGCCTGTGCCGACGCCGAGATTGATCTGCTTGTACCGCTGCACAACCCATCCCGCCGCCGCCAGCTGCTTGTCGATCTCGACTCGGGCCTGGGCCTCGGGGCCGAGGTAGTCGTCGGCGTCAGGAATCGAGATCGTCCGGGTGCTGGACGCGGAGGTCGCGCATCGGGAAGTCGTCGGTGTTGTGTGTGACGAGCACAGCGCCATGTGACCTTGCGGTCCCGGCGACGAGAGCGTCGGGCGTCTGGATCGTCCGGCCGCGCCGTGCCCAGTCGGCCTGGTACCTGCCGGCTCGGTGCGAAGCTTCCCGGTCGGTGGTCAGGAACCGCAGCCGGCTAAGCACTGCCTCAGCCCGCCTTCGCTCGCGCTGTCTGAAGCCTGCCTCCACCTCGGCGAGGTTCACGCACGTCGTCGCCAGTACATGACCGTCGCTCACGAGGCGAAGCATGGACGCTTCGACCGCCTCCCGCCCCCGTAGCCACTCGATAAGGACGGTGCTATCGAGCAGGTACGTCGTCAGCGGTCAACTCTCCACGCCGCGATGAGCGCACTCACTCCTTGACGTCCTCGGTCTCCCGCCAGTGCGGGTAGTCCTTCTCCTTGAGGATTCCAGCGCCCTCACGAATCGCGGCTTCGAGCTCGACACGCTCCAGCTTCTCGCGTGCCGCCTGTTCCAAGAACCGGCTCCGGCCCCGCTCCCCCACCCGTTCGTCTATGGCGGCGACGACCTCGTCCGACAGAATCACGTGTGTGCGAGCCACGGCAACCTCCTAAAGTCCCACTGCTGATCCCACATTAGTTGCTTGGCGGTTACCTGGCTGGCGACACGGCAGTCATCGTGTCGCCGTTTGTCGCGCCTGCCACGATTGACCGGTGGCGAGTTCGCAGCCGAGAAGCGTCTGGGGGTGGCTACCACTTCTCGGTCGTTCCACTAGCGATCAACGGCCGCCGTTATCGTCTCTTTTTTGGGCGCACTACGGGCGCCGGTGGATCGTTGCCCCGTCCAGCCTTCAAACTCGGAATGCTGATCCATGACACTGGTACTGACCGTGGTGTCTCAACGTTATGTCGTGCAGGCATCAGACCGTCGCCTCACCGGGCTCGACGGGTCATTGTTTGAGGACACCGCCAACAAGGCGTTGATCTACTGCAGCTTCGCGTCGTTCGCACTCACGGGCTTGGCCACCATCGGCAACCGTCGCACAGAGCACTTGATGCTGAGCGCCTTGTCCCAAGGTCACGACCTGCAGGAGGCGATGGCCGTGCTAGGCAAGAGAGCCACCGCTGCGTTCCGGCAACTCCAATTCCCGCCAACGGTACCGACCCACCAACGGGACGTGATTCGTCGCACGGCTTTCGTCGCCGGGGGCTTCCAGGGGCTGCGCCATCCCGAGAGGCTGGGCTTGGAGCGAACCGTCGACGATCTCTACCCATTCGCAGCCGTTGTCTCGAACGCCCATGAATTATCGGGCGCGTGGAGGGACCGAGCCACCCGGGACTTTCGGCAAGAAATGAGGTGGTTACCGCCGAGCGAGAACTTCATCCTTGTCGTCAGCGGTCAGCCCATCCCCAGCTATCGGGAGGGGCGGTTACGACGTCATATCCGGATTTGTATTGAGCGCTGCGAGGGCTCGGCGCCGCTGGCTCGTATTCTTGCACGAGAGATCGTAGCTACCGCTGCGACGAATCCTGCGGTTGGACCAAACGTAATGTGCACGACGATCCCGCGTGTACACCACAATGAAGCCACGGTTCCAATTTGCAGCACTATTCAAGTGCCGGTGACGACTGAACTAGAAAGGTTTGCCACCTCTGACGACGCGCTCCAATACCCCTCTTGGATCTTCCATCCGACCAGTTTGGATGCGCAGTTGCACTATGGGCCTAACGTCGCGGCCCCCGGTTTCATGTTGGCAGGAACCTTGCTCGGCCCGACACACCTCGTGGCTTCGGAAGAAGAACGAAGGATGAAGGCCGGAGAGTTTCCGCCGAAACTCGGGCCTTGACCTCGCTTCGACTGAATCGGCCTGGGATCCGCGGAGGCTCCATACCTTGGAAGTGAGGATGGAGCATGACAACGAAACACGCTGCCCAGAAGAGGTACCCGCCTGAGTTGCGGGAGCGCGCGGTCCGCATGGCCCGTGATGCGATCGCCGCGC